>NZ_LBFB01000054.1:0-2075 GCF_013363285.1 Marinitoga sp. 1154
TATTATTTGAACCAAATAATATAGAATTTAATATATATGATGAAAACATAAAATTCTTATATATAAACGGAGTAATAGACAATTGTGAAGGCATATGCTGTGTAAAAGTGCCGTTGTATTACAAAGCATTATATGCAAGATTCAAACCACAAACTAATGGAGAAAGAAATAAAATGCTAAAATTTGAAGAAGATTTAAATAAATATATAGATGAGAATAAAAATTTAAAACTAAATGAACTGCTAAAAAGATATACAGAATACATAAAAAGTAGAGGAGCAGTAATGTTCAAAGGCAGAAACTATTATGAAGGGGTGTATCAATATAATCTTGACCAATTCTTAAGTGCATACATAGAATTACTTGGAGGAAAAGTATATCCAGAAACACAAATAGGCGGAGGAAGAATAGATTTAATGGTAATGTATAACAGAAAAGAATATTTAATAGAAATAAAAGCAAACATAATAAAATATGAATACGAAATAGCCAAAAGACAAATAAAAGAATATATAAAAAGAAAAGGGCTAAAAGAAGGATGGTTAATAATATATTCAAATACAATAAAAGATTTTGAATATATAACAGAAGGAGAAAATGGAATAAAATTACATATTTGGTTTATAAAAACCAATTTTGAAAATCCTTCAAAAGCAAAATAAAACAAATCTAAATCTAACTTTTTAGAAAATATATTAATTTAAGAATTCTTAAAAAATACAATATTGAAAATTTTCATACAAATAAAAACACCGGATTTTAGAACCCGGTGTTTGTTTGAAAGTTTTTAAATCAAACTCAAATATTTATCTCCAGAATCTGGTGCAATTGTTACTATCTTTTTTTCAGGATATTTTTGTGTTAATTTAATTGCTGCCAAAATGTTTGCAGCAGCTGAAATCCCTACAAATAAACCTTCTTTCTTAGCTAAAATATCTTGCATTTCAAATGCTTCTTCATCTTTTATGGTTATAACTTCATCTAAAATTGTTACATCTAAATTCTTTGGAATAAATCCTGCTCCAATTCCTTGGATTTTATGTTTCCCAGGTTTTTTACCTGAAATAACAGCTGAATTTTCTGGTTCAACTGCAACTATTTTTATTTTATCTTTAAAAAATTTTTTTAAAACCTTTCCAACTCCAGTTATTGTTCCGCCAGTACCAACACCAGCTACAAAAATATCTAAATTGTAATCCATTTGTTTTAATATTTCTGGACCTGTGGTCAATTCATGAGCTAATACATTTGCAGGATTTTCAAATTGATTTGGCATAAAAGCATCTCTTTCTTTCACTATTTCCAATGCTTTTTCTATCGAACCTTTCATACCCTTGTCTGCAGGAGTTAATATCAACTCAGCCCCATATTTTTCCAAGATTTTTCTTCTTTCAACACTCATACTTTCAGGCATTGTTAAAATTACAGTATATCCTCTACTTTTTCCAATTGCCGCCAGAGCAATTCCTGTATTTCCGCTTGTTGGTTCAACTATTATTTTTTTCTTTAATGCTCCATCTACTTCTGCTTTTCTAATCATAAAATAAGCTGCCCTATCTTTTACGCTACCTGTTATATTGTTTTTTTCAAGTTTAACAAATATTTTGTTTGGTTTTACAATTTTCGAGAGCATTATTATTGGTGTTCCGCCAATTCCTCTATCAATCATATTTCTCCCTCCCTAATGAAATTTATCACAAAAATAGGATAATTTTTATCTGAATTATATTTTTATTATATCAAATCGGATACAAAAAGTCAAGTTTTATTATCAAATTTTATAATACAGATATATTTTATTTATGCTATAATATATTAAATAGTACTAATGAGCGAATTCAATTTAGAGAGAGGCAGCCCAGAAAACAAAGTAAAAAATAAACCAGAGGAAAGAAAAGGGGACAAAAAAGTAGAAAATAAAGATGAAAAATGAAATAAAGACAAAAACTGTAAATGGTAAAATAAAAAAGAACAAAAAGAGGAAAATAAAAATGAACAAAAATGTACAAAAAGGATAAAGAAATAATGGTATCCTTCTTTTTTGAAAGGAGGATACCAAAGATGGAGAAAGTAAA
>NZ_LBFB01000055.1:0-1949 GCF_013363285.1 Marinitoga sp. 1154
AGAATATGAAGACTTAGTAAAAAACACAGTAAGTGCAATGGATTTCTCAACAAGAGAAATAGAAGATGCAAATGCAAATATATTCTTTACACAAGCAGGATATTTGACATTTAAAGGAATAGAAAGACTTGGACTTGAAAAGGAATATATATTAGACTATCCAAATCTTGAAGTAAAAAACAGCTTTTCAAGATTAATATTAGAGGCAAATTATGGAATAGAAACATCAAAAATAAAAGAATTAAACAGAACAATAATAAAGTCATTATTAAAAAATGACATAAAAGGATTAATAGAAGAAATAAAGAAGATAATAAGTGCAATACCATATAACTTACACAAAAAAGAAGAAAAGTATTATCATTCATTAATATTTACAATAATAGCATCAGCAGGAATAGATGTAAAAGCAGAAGAATTAACAAACTTGGGGCGAAGTGACCTTGTAATAGATTTTTATGAAAGGATATATCTTTTTGAAATAAAAGTGGATAAAAGCGCAATTGATGCAATAAACCAAATAAAAGAAAAGAAATATTATGAAAAGTATGAAGGGAAAGAAATATATATAATAGGAATAAACATCAATTCAGAAAAAAGGAATATTGATGATTATATAATAGAAAAGATATAAAATCTAAAGTTTTAAATCCTATAACTCACTGTAAGCGTGAATATTTTTTTGAAAATATTGAAAAGTTTTTATTTAAAAATATTAATTTAAATCCAAAAACCCGCCGTAGGCGAAAATATTTGCCTTGCAAATATTTTAAGAATTTATTTTTTAAAATAAAATGATTTTATCCTAATCCTTACCGAAGGTATGAATATTTTTTTTGAAAATATTGAAATGTTTTTATTTTAAAATATTAAATTTTAATCCTAATCCTTACCGAAGGTATGTTATACGGAGGAGAGCCATGAAAAAAAAAATACCATATGGAAAACAAAATTTTGAATGGGTAATAATGCAGAATTATTATTACATAGATAGAACAAAATATATAGAAAAATTAGAATCACTGAATGAAACTAATATAGTGTTTTTAAGGCCAAGGAAATTTGGAAAAACATTGTTCTTAGATACACTTGCAAAGTATTATGATATCAATTATGCAGAGAAATTTGAAGCGTTATTTAAAGAGTTATACATAGGAAAAAATCCAACATCGTTAAAAAACAGTTATTATATATTGTATATGGACTTTTCTGGGATACAAACAGAAAATAAAGAAAAATTAATAAGTAGTTTTAAAAATAAAATAATAAGTGCATTAAAAGGATTTAACACAAGATATAAACAAGATATAACAATCAAAGAAGAATATAGCGAACCAGCAGATATAATGAATACATTTCTATCAGAAGCAGTGGATAGTTTAGATAAACCAATATACTTACTAATAGACGAATATGATCACTTTGCAAATGAATTATTGAGTTTTAACCTTGATTTATTCAAAGACAGCGTAACGAAACATGGATTTGTAAGAAAATTCTACGAAGAAATAAAAAAAGGAACAAAAACAATAATAGAAAGACTATTCATGACAGGTGTGAGCCCAATAATGTTAGACTCATTAACCAGTGGTTTTAATATAACAATGAATATAACATTAGCACCAGAATTCAATGAAATGCTTGGATTCAAAGAAGAAGAAGTAAAAGAATTATTGGAATATTATGGCATATATTCAGAAAAATTATTAAAAGAAATGCAGGAAAATTATAATGGATATAGATTCAATAAAGAAGTAAAAGCAAAAGTATATAATCCAGATATGGTATTTTATTTCATAATACAATATGGAAGAACAAAAAAACCACCAGAAAAAATAATAGATGACAACATAATGAGTGATTACAAAAAAGTACAGAATCTATTTAGCTTAGGAGAATTACTTGGAGTAAAAATAGACAAAGACAACAAAAAGGAACTAACAGAAAAA
>NZ_LBFB01000056.1:0-1496 GCF_013363285.1 Marinitoga sp. 1154
GTCAAAAGAATAGAATTGAAAATATAGAGATAAACATTGAAAGTGGAGAGGAGGAATTTCGAATGTTTGAAAACTTTGTAAAAGCAATAGATGAATCGTTAAAGGAAAGCTTTGAAAAAGGAATTGAAAAAGGAATTGAGAAAGGAAAATTCGAAGGCGAAAAAACAATCGCAAAAAGTCTTTTATTCAAAAAATTTGGAGATAATATTGTTCCATACTTAAATAACCTTGATTACTTGGATATAAAAACAATTGAAGATTTAACTAACAATATCTTTGATATTACACTTAATGAGGTCATAAAAATCCTTAAAAGTCACTAAATCGTAATTGACACAACTCACTGTTATGAACAATCTTATAATGTAAAAAAATTGCCAAAAATAATAACATCTTATAATGAATTTAAAGAAAAATATAAAATTTAGGGGGTGTGGTGACACTTTTGTTTTTAATAAAAAGTTAACAATTGCTATTTAGAGCTATATTTCAGCATTATCTCTTTTTCTGAAAAAAATAACTGTCAAACTCAGGAAAAACTCCAGCAAAAGCTGGAGTTATATTTTTTCAATAATATAATCTTCAATATTTCTTTTTTCTGAATTGATGTTTATTCCTATTATATATATTTCTTTTCCAATGTATTTTTCATAATATTTCTTTTCTTTTATCTGGTTTATTGCATCAATTGCACTTTTATCCACTTTTATTTCAAAAAGATATATCCTTTCATCAAAATCTATTACAAGATCGCTTCGTCCTAAATTTGTTAATTCTTCTGCTTTTACATCTATTCCTGCTGATGCTATTATTGTAAATATTAATGAATGATAATACTTTTCTTCTTTTTTGTGTAAGTTATACGGTATTGCACTTATTATTTTCTTTATTTTTTCTATTAATCCTTTTATGTCATTTCTTTCTATTTTTTCATATATTTCATATACCCTTTCATATGCTTCTTCTTTTGGTTTGTAATTTGATTCTAATATTAATTTCGAAAAACTGTTCTTTACTTCGAGATTTGGATAATCTAATATGTATTTTTCTGTTAATCCATATCTTTTTATTCCTTTAAATGTTAGATATCCTGCTTGTGTAAAGAATATATTTGCATTTGCATCTTCTATTTCCCTTGTTGTAAAATCATCGTTACTTACTGTGTTTTTTACTAAATCCTCATAGGTTACTTTTTTGTCTTCTATATATTTTGATAGAAATGATGGTGAGCCGCTTTCAAACCAGTAATTTCTGAATTTTTTTTCTTCAAAAAACTTTAATATGGAGAATGGATTATATACAAATTGTTCTCCATCAAAGGAAAAACCATTGTAATATTTTTTCATTTCTTTTAATAATTGATGTTCTGTTATTCCTATTTCTTTTGCTGTTTCTTTTATATAATCTTCAAAATAATATTCAAGTTCTTCCTGTGTATAACCCAACATTGTTGCATATTTTTTATTTAACGATATATCATTTAAATTATTAAGTGC
>NZ_LBFB01000057.1:0-1486 GCF_013363285.1 Marinitoga sp. 1154
AATTTTTAAGTGCATACATAGAATTACTTGGAGGAAAAGTATATCCAGAAACACAAATAGGCGGAGGAAGAATAGATTTAATGGTAATGTATAACAGAAAAGAATATTTAATAGAAATAAAAGCAAATATAATAAAATATGAATACGAAATAGCCAAAAGACAAATAAAAGAATATATAAAAAGTAAAGGGCTAAAAGAAGGATGGCTAATAATATATTCAAATACAATAAAAGATTTTGAATATAATTTAGAAGAAGAAAATGGGATAAAATTACATATATGGTTTATAAAAACTAAATTTGAAAATCCGTCGAAGATAAAACAATAACTGGGTAGAAAGAGGCGTGAATATTTTTTTTGAAAATATTGAAATGTTTTTATTTTGAGAATTTATTTTTTAAAATAAAATGATTTTATCCTAATCTTTACCGAAGGTATGTTATACGGAGGTGAGCCATGAGAAAAAAAATACCATATGGAGAACAAAATTTTGAAAGAGTAATAATGCAAAACTACTATTACATAGATAGAACAGAATATATAGAAAAATTAGAATCATTAAATGAAAAAAATATTGTATTTTTAAGGCCGAGGAAATTTGGAAAAACATTGTTCTTAGATACACTTGCAAAGTATTATGATGTCAATTATGCAGATAAGTTTGAAGCGTTATTTAAAGACTTATATATAGGAAAAAATCCAACTTCACTAAAAAACAGTTATTATATATTATACATGAATTTTTCAGGAGTTCAAACAGAAGATAGAGATGTGTTAATAAGAAGTTTTAAAAGTGTTTTAATTACTTCTCTAACGACATTTAATGAACAGTATGATAAAAATATTATAATAAAAGAAGAATATACAGAACCAGCAGATATATTAAGAGAATTTTTAGCAGCATCAAAAAAACGACTTGACAAACCAATATACTTATTAATAGACGAATACGACCACTTTGCAAATGAATTATTGAGTTTTAACCTTGATTTATTCAAAGACAGCGTAACAAAACATGGATTTGTAAGGAAATTCTATGAAGAAATAAAAAAAGGAACACAAACAATAATAGAAAGACTGTTCATGACAGGAGTAAGTCCAATAATGTTAGACTCATTAACCAGTGGTTTTAATATAACAATGAATATAACATTAGCACCAGAATTCAATGAAATGCTTGGATTCAAAGAAGAAGAAGTAAAAGAATTATTGGAATATTATGACATATATTCAGAAAAATTATTAAAAGAAATGCAGGAAAATTATAATGGATATAGATTCAATAAAGAAGTAAAAGCAAAAGTATATAATCCAGATATGGTATTTTATTTCATAATACAATATGGAAGAACAAAAAAACCACCAGAAAAAATAATAGATGACAACATAATGAGTGATTACAAAAAAGTACAGAATCTATTTAGCTTAGGAGAATTACTTGGAGTAAAAATAGACAAAGACAACAAAAAGGAACTAGTATTATTA
>NZ_LBFB01000058.1:0-1407 GCF_013363285.1 Marinitoga sp. 1154
TATTGTACCCAAAACTTATTGGAGGTGATACCATGTTCAGAAGTTCTAGAAATGTTTTTGTTTTGGACAATTTAAATGACAAACTTTTTAGTATAACTTCTGACGCTTTTAATTCCCTCAATATGGACAAACTTTTTAATTTTCTTATTTCTTTTTATTCTCATAAACCTAATAAGAATTCTCCTTATGATCCTACTTCTCTTTTACGATTATTTTTCCTTCTTAACTCTGTTTTTTCTGAAGATGGATTTACTTCGTCTAGAGATATTTTATCTGTTGTCCCACCAGAATATTTACAACTTTGTGGTTTTCGTGATTCAGTTCCGTGTTATACTACTTATTTTTATTTTAAAAGGCGCATTGGTCTTTCTAATTTGTTATCTCTTTTGAATTCTTTTAAACTTGCTCTTGTTAAAGCTTATTTTAACCGTTTTTCTTTCGTTTTTAAAAAACTTGGTTTTATTGTTCTTTCTGTTGATTCTCAACCTATTCTTGTTGAGGGTAATGTCCCTAAAGGTATAATTCATTCTCATAATAAATTTTATAACAATAAATTTGGTATTCGTTTTCATCATGTTGATATTGTTTTTCCTTTTTATTTTAACCTTTTTTCTGTTTTTCGCCCTGCTAATTATCACGATATTTCTGTTTTTCAGGATTTGATTTTTGATAATATTAAATCTTTTATTCGTTTTTGTTCTTCTAAAGGTATTTATGTCTTTTTTGTTCTGGATAAAGGTTATGATTCTATTTCTAATTTTCATAATATTATTTCTGCTGGAGCTATTCCCTTTATCCCTTTAAAAAAATTCTCTTCTTTTTCTAAATTAAGTCATATTAAAATCAAAGATTATAGACTTTTTTGCTCTCTTTCTAATCATTTTTTGCATTCTGATGGTAATGATTATTCCAGAAATCGTCACCGTTTTATCTGTCCTTTTAGAAAAAATTGCAATTTGAATTCTTATTGTTCTGGCAGATTCTGGGTTCCTATTATTCCCAATATCCAATATTATCAATCTTTTAAATTTAATATTTTACGTTCAAAAATCCCTTCTTCTCCTATTTTTAATTTCATTTATCGTTTTAGAAAACGTATTGAAAATATTAACGCCATTAATTCAAATAAATTTTCTTTTAGAAACACTCATTATTTTAGAAATTTTAATCATTTGCTTAAATTTGAAATTAAACTTTCTTCTTTTCTTTTTAAACTTTTTTGGTTTGATTCTAATGTTTCTATTCATTCTTTTCTTTGTTCTTCTTATTTTCCAAAACCTTTTATTTATATTTTTAAGTCTGCCAAATTTATTAAAATTAAAGCGTCTAAGTTTTTTAGTTCTTTTTAGTTTTTTCCATTATTTGTATTTCTTTCTTTGATATATACATATTTTTACACAATACTTA
>NZ_LBFB01000006.1:0-111645 GCF_013363285.1 Marinitoga sp. 1154
TCAATGGTAATTTTATCAGGAGTGATATTAAATTTTTTTAATGATGGTAGAAACAAATTGATAAATTCAATAATCATATCTTTGTCTTGAAATATTTCTTTGAATAGTTGATCATATAGTCCCATATTTTTCACCTTCTGATATTTTATTTCTTTTTTATTATATCATAATTGGATTAAATGATAAAAGATACAACAAAATTTCTTTTAAATTATTTACACCATAATAGAAAAATCCATTACTATTTTTTTGGTTTTAGGTAATTTGTCTTTTTCCTAATTACCCACTCTTTTCGTGGGAGAATATAGTATATTCATTATTTAGGGTAATCAGGAATAAATTATAATAGTATAAATTTTATACAGTTTAATTATATGTTTTTTTATATAAGTATAAAATTCATACTAAAATAGAACATTTGTTTCTATTTTTTCGTATGGCACATTGTTGCTGATAAATAGTATGGATGAAAATTTACATATGATAAAAAATTACGGGAGGTAGAATTATGGTAAAAGTAGCAGTTACAGGATTAGGAACAATTAATTCAATAGCAAAGTCAAAAGAAGAATTTAAGGAAAATTTAAAAAATATGAAAATAGGAATAGACCATATAAGCCAGTTTGATACTGCAGAACACAAAGTAAAAATTGCGGGAGAAGTAAAGGATTTTGATCCAACACAATATATGGATAAAAAATTAGCAAGAAGATATGACAGATTTTTACAATTTGCAATAGCAGCGTCAAAAGAAGCTTTAGAAGATAGTGGTTTGAATTTAACCGAAGAGTGGAAAGAAAATGCGGCTGTTATAGTAGCTTCTGGTATAGGTGGATTTAAAACATTATATAAAGAGTTTTTAAAAATGGAAAAAAAAGGACCTAAAGTAGTGAGCCCTTTTTTAATACCAATGATGATTTCAGATATGGCATCAGGAGTGGTTTCTATAGAATTTGGAATAAAGGGTCCAAATTTTAATACAGTAAGTGCATGTGCATCATCTTTGCATGCAATAGCAATTGGAACTATGTTAATACGACATGGATATGTAGATGTTGCTATTGTAGGTGGAACAGAAGCTACTATTGATCCTATGCCAATAGCGGCTTTTGCTAATATGAAAGCATTGTCTACAAGAAATGATGATCCCAAAGGTGCTTCACGACCATTTGATAAAGATAGAGATGGTTTTGTTATGGGAGAAGGTGCGGGAATAATAGTGTTGGAATCAGAAGAACATGCTAAGAAAAGAGACGCAAATATATATGGATATGTTGAAGGATTTGGCATGAGCGGAGATGCATATCATATAAGCGCTCCGGATGAACAGGGACTAGGAGCAGCAAAAGCTATAAAATTAGCATTAAAAGATGCTAATATAGAGCCAGAAAGAATAGATTTAGCAAATTGTCATGCAACGTCAACTCCTGCAGGAGACATTGCTGAAACAAGAGCATTGCGAAATGCACTTGGAGAACATGCAAAAAAAGTTTATATCCAGGGATCGAAAACGTTATTTGGACATGCTTTAGGTGGTGCAGCTGCAATTGAATTTATAGGTCTTATATTGCAGATGAAAGAAGGTTTTATTCACGGAATGCCAAACCTTCAGAATCCAAATGATGAACTTTTAGATCTCAATATTCCAAAAGAGACAGTAGAGGTTAAAACACAATATGCAATAAAAAATTCGTTTGGATTTGGAGGTCATAACGTTTCTGTGGTTTATAAAAGTTTATAAGGAGATGGTTTTATGAGAATAGGTTTAGTAACAGATAATACATGTAATTTGCCAATAGATTTTTTAGAAAAAAATGATATAGGATACGCATCGTTATATATACTGAGAGATGGAAAACATATAAAGGCAATAGATTTATGTCCAACAACCTTTTATGAAGAATTAAAGGTTGGATCCTATGTTCCACTTACATCGCAGCCTTCTGTAAAAGATTTTGAAGAAGTTTATAGAGATATGTTGAAAAGATATGACTATTTAATAACTTTGACAATATCAGAAAAATTAAGTGGCACCCTGAATTCTGCGAGTCTTGCTGCATCCATGGTTGATGAAAAAAGGATATTTACAGTAGATTCGAAATTGACGAGTTATGGTCTTGGATTTTTAATACTTGAATTGATGGAGAAAATAAAGAGTGGAAATTATTCTATTGAGCAATTAATTGAATACTCCAGAAATTTTTATACAACAGTAAGAACAATTTTTAGTGTAACAAATATTGATTATCTATACAAAGGAGGAAGAATAGGAAAAGCGAAAGCACTTATGGGTGGATTGCTAAATATGAAGCCCATTCTTTCTCTTGAAGAAGGTGAAATAATACCGGTAAAAAATGCCCGGGGAATCAATAAAATGATAAAAGAAGTTATAAATCATTCTATCGAAAGAATAGATTCGTTAAGAATGAAGAAAATAGCAGTTATTCATACAAATAATTTAAAGTATGGCGGATTATTAATTGAAGAATTAAGAAATCGTGGTATAAATGATGATACTATTGTATATTCATTATTAGATCCTGTTATAGGAACACATTTGGGACCAGATGCAGTGGGGGTGATTACTCAGTGGGAATAGATGAAATTATGGAAATATTACCACATAGATATCCTTTTTTATTGGTAGATAAAGTTATTGAAATAACAGAAGAAAAAATTATAGCTTATAAAAATATATCAATAAATGAGCCTCAATTTCAGGGACATTTTCCAGGATACCCCATTATGCCTGGAGTTTTAATAATCGAAGGACTGGCGCAAACTGCAGGGATATTGTTAATGAAGGATTTGAAAGAAAAAGTTGTGCCTTTATTTCTTGGAATAGATAAAGCAAGATTTAAAAAAGAGGTTAGACCTGGAGATAAATTAATGTATGAAGTTATGATATTACAGGAAAAAATGGGAATGTATAAATTAAAAGCTGTAGCAAAAGTTGAAGATAAAATAGTAGCAACTGCAGAATTAATGGTTGGAATAAAGAGGGGATAGAATGCATATATCTCAAATAAACGCATATATTCCAGAAGAAATACTGGATAATTTAACTCTGGCGAAAAAATTTGATGTTACAGAAGATTGGATATTTAAAAGAACAGGAATTAAAAAGCGATATATCTCAAATATAGATATATTTCAGATGGGGATGAAGGCTGCTGAAAAGCTTGATTTAACAGATGTTGATACTATTCTTTTTGTCTCATCAACAGGAGCGCATTATATTCCATTTTATGTGAAAGCTTTTGAAAAACTAAAGATTAAGAAATTACGTTATGGTATAGATATATCAAACGGATTTGTCGGATTTATAACATCCTTACATATAGCAGGAGTAATGTTTAAAGAAAAAATAGCAGGAAAAATATTAATAATAGTTTCAGAAAAATTATCAGATCTTGTGGAAAGTACCGATATAAATACAGCAATACTTTTTTCAGATGCTGCTGTTGCCATGGTTTTAGAAAATCATGATGGTTATATTTGTGATCATAGGGTTATATATGATTCACAATATTTGGATGCATTAAATATTAATGATAATAAAAAGATAATTATGGATGGGAAGAGAGTATACAAATTTGCTGTTAATAATATGAAAAAAATGATAAATCAATATATAGAAACGTATGGAAAAAAAATAATAGTTCCACATCAGGCTAATAAACGAATTCTTGAAAGTGTGAAAAAAACATTTGAAGATATAACTTTTTTAAACATAATAGAAGAATATGGTAATACCGGTGCTGCAAGCATTCCTTTAACTTTATTTAAAAAATATGGCAATACAAAAATACAATTAAAAGATCATATATTAATATCAGTTGGTGGTGGAATGACAACATCAGCGATTACCTGGAGGTGTATCAATGAATAGAGTAACTGAATTGCTGAAAATCAAATATCCAGTATTAGAAGGTGGAATGGCCTGGGTTGGAACTCCAAAATTGGCGGCGGCAGTTTCTGAAACTGGGGGACTTGGAACAATTGGAGCCGGTGGCATGACTCCTGATATTTTAAAAAACGCCATAAAAGAAATAAAAAGATTAACAAATAAACCATATGCAGTTAATATTATCCTTGTAAATCCCTATGCTGAACAATTAGTAGAAATAGTTAAAGAAGAAAATGTTCCTGTTGTTATTTTTGGTGCAGGAAATCCAGGGAAATATATAATGCCTCTTAAAGAGAAAAATATAAAGGTTTTAGCTGTAGTTTCTTCAGAAAATCTGGCGAAGAGGCTGGAAAAAGCAGGTATAGATGCAATAATAGGTGAAGGCATGGAATGTGGTGGGCATATTGGAGATGTGTCTACAATGGTATTAATACCAAAATTGGTGGATGTATTGAATATACCGGTAATTGCAGCAGGTGGTATTGCAGACCTTAGAGGAATGAGGGCAGTTCTTGAACTTGGTGCCGAAGGTATTCAAATGGGGACGCGTTTTGTTGCCACACACGAATGTGAAGCACATGAGAATTATAAAAAATTAATATTAAAAGCAGGTATAAGAGATGCTATAGTAACAGGAGCATCAATAGGGCATCCAGCACGTGTAATAAAAAACAAATTTGCAAAAAAAGTTAAAAAATTAGAATTATCTTCACCAGAAGAGGCGGAAGAAATGATGGTGGGTAGCTTGAAGAAAGCGTTTTTATATGGTGATTTGGAAAATGGTTCTTTTATGGCAGGTCAAAGTGCCGGATTAATCAATGAAATAAAGAGTGTTAAAGAAATAGTGGAAGAGTTTGGAAAAGAATTAGAAAAAATCTTTAGATAAAAATTTAGCAAATGTAAAGGAGGAAGAAAATGATAGGCTTTGTATTTCCTGGTCAGGGGTCTCAAACTCTTGGAATGGGAAAGGAAATATTGGATAAATATCCAGAATATAAAAAATATTTAGATATAGCCTCAGATGTGATTAAACTTGATCTGGCATCAATAATTTATGGCGATGATGAAAAAAAGTTGACATTAACAGAAAATGCACAACCAGCTTTATTAGCAATTTCATATATTATATATTTATATTCAATAGAAAAATTAAATATTGTTCCTGAAATTTTAGCTGGTCATTCACTTGGTGAATGGACGGCATTGGTAGCATCTGAAGTTATTTCATTTGAAGAAGGAATAAAATTGGTAAGATTAAGAGGAAAATATATGAGCGAAGCATGTCCTCCAGGCAAAGGAACAATGGGTGCAGTGATAGGGCTTGATATTGAAAAAATTGAAAAGGTTTTAACAAATTTTGGAAATGTAAATATAGCAAATCATAATTCTCCAGAACAGGTAGTAATTAGCGGAGAAAAGGAAGAGGTTTTAAAAGCATTAAAGCAATTGAAAGAGAATGGAGCTAAAAAAGTTGTTGAGTTAAATGTTAGTGGTCCATTTCATTCAAAATTAATTGAAGATGCTAAAGAAAACATGAAAAAAGAACTTGAAAATATAAACTTTAATTCACCAAAATATAAACTTATACAAAATTATACAGCTAATATAGAAAATGACCCAATCAAAATAAAAGAAAATATTATAAATCAGATTACTGGAACGGTAAAATGGGTTGATAGTATAAAAAAAATGAAGGAATTAGGCGTTGAAAAAATATATGAAGTTGGTCCTGGAAAGGTTTTAACTGGTCTGATAAAAAGAATAGATAAAAGTTTAAAACCACAGAGTATATTAAAGGTATAGTAAAAAAACCCCAACTGCTGAAATAGCGTTGGGGTTAAATTTTCTCCAGAATTTCTTTTAATTTTTCTTTTTGTATAGGAATAGCCAGAAAATCTTTTGCGCCATTTATTATGGCTTTTTTTACATATTCTTTTTCTGAAGATGAAGAGGTCACTATAATATTTGCCTGAGGGTCATTCTCTAAAATAAATTTCATTGCTTCTATACCGTCCATCACAGGCATAAGAAGATTCATTAATACTATATCTGGATATAATTTAAAATATTTATTTATAGCTTCTTTGCCATTTTCAGCTTCTCCTATAATTATATGCCCCAGTTCTTCAATCATACTTTTAATAACTATTCTATCAAATCTCGAATCGTCAACCACCAAAATGCTATAAGGCATTCAATCACCTCACATTAATCCTTCAAATAAATTAACCTGATTTCTTTCTGGTAATCCTTTTAACATACCCAATTTTCTAAAAGTTTCTATTGTAGTTTTGTTTATTCCTGTCCTTTTCAATAAATCTTCAACAGATAAAAAACTTTTTTCTTTTCGTGCTTTTACAATACTAACAGCAGCTTTTTCGCCAAGATTTGGAACTTTTATAAATGGTATTCTCAATTTCTTTTCTTCAATTATGAATTTTTTTGCATCTGATTTATATATATCTGGAGCTAAAAAACCAAATCCTCTTAAAATCATTTCATAGGCTAATTCAAGTACAGTCAATTCATTTTTTTCTTTTACATCAAGGGATCTTGATTTTAAATCAAAAATCTTTGATCTAATAGCATTTTTCCCTTTTAATATAATTTCTGTATTAAATTCATCACCTTTTACAGAAAAATAAGTTGCATAAAATGCAAGTGGATAATGAACTTTAAAATATGCTATTCTAAATGCCATACTTACATAGGCAGCAGCATGAGCTTTTGGAAATAGATATTTTATTTTTTTACATGAATTTATAAACCATTCAGGCACCTTATTTTTTTTCATTTCCTCTTCATCTTCTGGAGCCAGACCTTTGCCTTTTCTAACCTTTTCCATTATAAAAAATGAATGTTTTTTTTCAAGACCTTTCTGGATTAAATAATTCATAATATCATCACGACATGCGATAACCTCATCAACAGTTGCCTGTTTCGCAACTATTAAATCTCTGGCATTATTTAACCAGACATCCGTTCCGTGGGATAAACCGGAAATCCTAACCAGTGCAGCGAAGGTTTTTGGTTTTGTTTCTTCTAACATGCCTCTAACAAATTGAGTGCCAAATTCAGGAATTCCCAATGTTCCAACTGTAGTTCTTAATTCTGAACTTAGATCTACTCCAAGAGCTTTGGATGATGAAAATATAGACATTGTTTCCTTATCATCCATCTTTATATTTTTATATTCTATACCAGTTAAATCACTTAACATTTTCAAAAATGTGGGGTCATCATGTCCTAATGCATCTAATTTTACCAGGTCATCATGAATAACATGGTAATCAAAATGTGTTGTCATTGTGTTAGCCTTTCTATCATTTGCAGGGAATTGAACAGGAGTAAAATCATAAACATCCATGTTTTTTGGAACAATCATCAAACCACCAGGATGTTGCCCAGTTGTTCTACGAGAGCCTTCTATTTTCTTAGCCAATCTTATAATTTCTGCATTTTTCAAATCTCCGGCATATTCTTCTGCGTATTTTTTTACGTAGCCATATGCGGTTTTTTCTGCAACTGTCGATATTGTACCTGCTCTAAATACATGGTCTGAACCAAATAGTTCTTCTATAAATTTATGAGCTCTTGATTGATATTCACCTGAAAAGTTTAAGTCTATGTCTGGAACCTTATCTCCTTCAAAACCCATAAATGTTTCAAAAGGAATATCCTGACCGTTTTTTTTCATTTCTTTACCACATTTAGGACATTTCTTGTCCGGCAAATCATATCCTGAATCATATGAACCGTCTGTAATAAATTCACTATACTGGCATTCTGAACAGATATAATGTGGAGGAAGAGGATTTACCTCTGTAATTCCCATCATGGTTGCAACTAATGAAGAACCAACAGAACCTCTTGAACCAACAAGGTATCCGTCATCATTTGATTTTTTTACAATTTTTTGAGCCATTAAATATAATACAGCATAACCGTGATTAATTATTGAATTTAATTCTCTTTCTATCCTTGCTTTTACAATTTCTGGCAAAGGATCTCCATAGATTTCTTTAGCAGTTTTCCAGGTTAATTCTTTAACCTGTTGATCAGCTCCATCTATTATCGGTGGATGTAATTTCCCTTCTAAAGGCTGAATTTCCTCTATTAAATCTGCAATATTATTCGTATTTTTAATAACAATTTCATGAGCTATATTCATATCTTCAAATATTTCATAAGCTGCATCAAGCATTTCTTTAGTAGTTCTAAAATACTTATTAGATGGATATACTGTCTTTTTTTGTCCTTTTGTGGCAGAACCTATAATTAGAGCATCGCGTGCTTTTTTATCTTCCTTATTAAGATAATGGGCATTGCCTGTCATAACAACAGGAATATTATAATTTTTAGCTGATTTATATAATAATTTATAGAATTCTTTTATTTTTTTAATATCCACCTTTGGATGCTCTATACTATCTAAAGGTTGAATTTCTATATAGTCGAATAAACTGATTAATGCATTAATTTCTTCAATAGAAGCTCCTCTTGAAAATTCTTCAAATATAATATTTTTTGAGCAACCACTACCTATTAATAGCCCCTCTCTATTTGCTAATAATTCAGTAAGCAATACAGTAGTATCTCTATAAAAATATTCCGTATGAGCTTTAGACACCAATTTATAAAGATTTTTCAACCCTGTTTTATTTTTTACCAATATTGTAGTGTGATATTTTCTTAATTTTTTAAAATCTATCATCTTTTCAAGATTTATCAATTCATTTAAATTTTTAACCCCTCTGCCTTTAGCTTTTTCAAGTAACTTTAAGAAAGCATATGCAGTAACTTTGGCATCTTCATGAGCTCTATGATGATCAAAATTTCCAAGTCCCAATGCCTTAACAACTTTATCAAGAGAATGCCCGCCTTTTAGATTAAGTAAAGCTCTTGCCATAGCTAATGTATCTATGTAAGGCATTTTTATATCAATATTCATAACTTCTTTAACCCAACGCCTTAAAAATCTATAATCAAAGTTAGCATTGTGAGCTACCAGAATAGTATTTGATATAAAATTCATGAATTCTGGCAAAACGGTTTCTATAGATGGAGCATCTTCTAACATTTCATTGGTTATTCCGGTAATTTCCTGAATTTTTTGTGGGACATTTTTTGATGGTTTAATTAATTTATGATAAATATCTGAAATTTCTCCGTTTATAATTTTTACAGCACCAATTTCTATAATTTCTTCTGTGTTTGGATCAAAACCTGTAGTTTCAAAATCAAAAACTGTGAAATTTGAATCAAAAGATAGCTCTTCTGAAAAATTGTTTATAATTGATGCCATATTATTAACGAGGTTAATTTCACATCCATATATAGGCTTTATATTATTTTTTTTTGCAATATTATAAAAGGTTGGTATTGATTGAACCACTTCGTGATCTGTTATAGCAACTGCTTTATGCCCCCACTTTGCAGCGGTTTTTACTAATTCTTCCACATCGAGAACAGAATCTAAAGCGCTAAATTTAGAATGAGCATGGAGTTCAACTCTTTTTTCTTTTTCGTTATCGATGCGTTCTTTTGGAGGGATTTTTAATATATTTTCTGGTATTATAACATATTCTTTTTGATACTCATCATACGTAATTTTACCTTCCACTTTAATATAATCATTTTCTTTAAGGGTATTATTTACTTTTTCAGCATTATTTTTAAAAACTTTAATAGTTATAGAATCTTTTTCATCAGTTATATACATAGTTAGTATAATAGCTCTATCATTAAATTCTTTATGAAATATTCTCCCTTCAACAACTACTTGTGAGGTTTGATACATAATATCATTCAATCTATCAAGAGGAATAGAGACTCTTTTAAAACCTTTTCCTATTACAATATCGTCACTTTTAGTTTCGTTTTCTTTGTGATTGAAATTAGTATTTTGAAAAGAATCTATATTTGAATTGATAGTATTTAAAGTTTCAATATTTAAATCATTAGAATCAGAATTATCAATAATTTGTGAATCATTACTTTTGGAATTCGAAAAATTTTCATAATTTATGTTTATGGAATCGTCATAAACAAACTCATAATCTGGCAGATATCCAAGGCTTCGTTTTAAAATATTATCAATGACGATTTTATTTTTCTTCATTCTTTCAAGTGCAAATTTATTTGAAATTCTAAAAATTAATGTATTATTTTCAATATCAGGTAAAAAGAATCTTAGATAATTTTCTTCTTCATTACCAATTATTAAATCTATCCAATTCTCCAAAATATAATCCAGAGTATTTTTGGAATTAAACATTATTTTTACAGGCATTTTCATCAATCTCGAAAAAAAAGTTTTTATTTTTTTTTCATCTGTTTCGTTTAAAGGTGTAGAAATTTTTAAAAGAAGAAAGTCATTTATTTCAATATCGCCTTGAAGAGAAAAAGGGATAAATCCTATTTTGGAAAGTAAAAAATCTGAAATTTTCATTGAAAGACCTCCCAATATTTCCTTTACATAACTATACCATATTTTTTTTAAATTTATACATTTTAAATGATGAAATTATGATATTAAAAAAATAAAAGAGGAAGCAATGCTTCCTAATTAATAAATAATATTTCATTTAAGCAACCACCAGGATTTTATCCCGATATTATTATTTTTATACACGATATAAACTTATTCTGAAATGGCTTATTATAAATTTTTGTCCCCATAATTATCTTTAAGATAAAAGGTCTATCAATCTCTAGCTTTATGCAGGTGATATTTATCAAACTATATAAAACAAAAAATTAACTATATTAATATATCAGGTGATATATTAATTGAGTAATTATTATTAATTTTAGAAATATAAAATTAACAGCAAATTTACCACGATTTTGTTTACTTTTTTTTTTTTTTGATAAAATGATAAGTGAATTATCAAGATATAAAACTTAAGGTGAAAGAATGAAAAAGATTTTTATCTCATCTGTGATTTTAATAACAATATATTTGTTGAATATTTTTACCACTTTTTATATTTCGAATTTAAATAATGAAAATGATTCCAATACAAATATATTTTACAAGTATAGTAAAAATTTAAATATTGAAAAAGAATTCTTACAGAGTAAAGAATACACATGCGGACCGGCTGCTTTAAGATATTTATTATTTTTATATGGATATGATATTTCCGAAAATACAATATCTTTAATTGCAGGAACAGAACAAAAAAATTAAATAAAACATTTTATTCCAGATATGGAATAAAGTTATATTATTTAATATTCATAATAACAATAATAATATTAGTCAACAATAGCGCGCTATTGAAAAAACAAAGAAAAAAATGATGGGAGGATGGAAAATGAAAAAGGTAGTGATATATGCTATTTTGTTGATGATGTTTGTAAATATGATACCTGTAAACCTTTTTGCTGATTCAAAAGTTGTTAATGTAAAGGTTTTAACTGATGACGAAATGAAAAACATTATTGGTGCTGGTAGTAATAATGGTGGAGGTAATAGTGGAAGTGATTTTACAAGAAAAGAAATTGAAGGTATATGGATTAAAAGAATTTATTATGACATATATTCTTATAATAAAATAATAAAAATTTCCAAAGAAGGGTGGATGGATACAGGGCCTTTACCAGGGAATTATAGTATTTCTGACACTAGTGAATGGAATGCGAGTGGTTCTATTAACATTTCGATTCCGAAACTTAAAGATATTGTTTCAGTAAACGTTGGAGCTTCCTATTCGGAAAGTAAAACCTATACTCTTAATTTCACTTTTCCGGCATATCATAAAGGAATTGTGTGTTCTATTGAAGAAGGAAAAGTTGAAAAAGGGACTATAAGTATTAAAAAAAGAGTTAGTGTATATGATGGACTTACTTTAATTCGACAATATAATATATATGAAAATAAAAATTATATTGCAATTGGGCCAGAAAGCTTAGTTTGGAGACCTTTATTTAAAGAAGGAGAGACTATAAATAAACCTGGAGGAGAAATCTATAATTATAATCTCTATGTATCAAGAACTGATTTAGGTTTTCCATCAACATCTAAAGTATATGCTAACAAAATATTGGCAGGTGGAAAAGATGAAAATTATAAATAATGAGTTGATAGATGAAATAATCTTTAAAAGATTCACAATATTTTGCTTATCATTAATTTTAAATGTGTCTATAGCTTTTTCGTCTGGTTTTCAACAATTAAAATTTGAACATATATCTACTTTGACGTTTAACAAAAAATTTGAATATAGGTCGTCTATTCAATATAAAAATAATATTACTTTTTTGACTTTACCAGAAAGTTCATGGAAAAATGATTTTGATTTTCAATGGACAGTAAATGAAAAAGGGAATATCTTATATATATTCAAAGGTTTAGAATATTTAAACAACACAAATGAATTTAAAAATATATATGTATATAAAATTGATATATTGAAAAATACAACGAAAATAATAAAATTAAAAGATTTAGCGCCATCTCCCTTTCCTTCAGGAATAGAAATTTTAGATATATATACAAAAAAAGATAAAATTTATTTTTTAACATCTGGGGGTATTACAGTATTTAACGAAAAATTTAAAATAATTGATTTTTATATATTTGAAGATGTTGCTAATATTATTACTGAAAAAATAAAAAATAAATATGAAAAAAAGATAAATTTTATACCCTATAATCATGGTAATCAATTTATTATTGATAAAGATGAAAATATATATATTAAGGATGGATTAAGTATAAAAAAATATTCTTATTCAGGAAAAAGGGAAAAGTTTTATGGGGGAAAAATATATTCGTTATCAAATGAATATAAAATAAATTCAAGTGAAGAGGCTTATTCTCTTTTATTAGAAAATGAAAACGGAGAAATATTTATGATTCTTTTTAAAGAGCGTGATTTAAAAAATAAATATTTAATTTTTAACAAAGTGGAAATATATAATATAAATGATCGTAAGTTATTAGAACTAAAAATGAAAAATCGAAAATTTTATTATACCGGAGCTATTTCGAATGATTATATATATTTGATTACAGCTTCTTCACTTTTAAATAATTCAATATCATATTTGCAAGGATTGAAAATTAATATGAATGGTGAAAAATTATTATTCAATACGTATGAAAAAGAAAATTCTCAATATTATCAGTTTAAAAAAATTATTGTTAGAAGAATATTTAAAACACCTTATATTTATATAAAAAAAGATTTAGAAAGATTAGATATATTTAAAGAAATAGAATAACAGGAGGAAGAGATGAAAAAAAATATTTTTTTACTATTAACAATTTTTGGCATATTTATTATTGCGTATGGGGAAAATAATATTAAAAATATTTTTTTAAATTATGAAGATGCATATAAATACTATGTCTCAAATTTAAATTCAGTCTATGAAATAAAAAATAAAAATATTTTAGAAAAATATAGTGATTTTTTACCATATATTTCATATAATTTTGGTTTTAGTGGTGATAAGATAAGTGGAATAAATTTAAATACTTCCTCAATAAATTTCTCATGGAATGTGTTTAAATCAGATTTTGGCGATAAAACACAAATGAATAAAATAAACGAAAAAATAAAAGGTTTAAATAATGAAAAAATAAAAGAGTCTAATATTACATATTTTAAAAACATATTTTATAATACTTATTATCTTCAGAATTATATCGAATTTTTGGAGAAGGAATATAGTGAATTAAATAATATCTCAACAACTACTGAAATAGAAGTATTAAAAAAAGATCTAACAAAAAAGAAACTAGAACTATCATTAAAGGAAAACTATGAATCATTATATAATTACAAAAGTATGATTATAAAAGATTTAAATTTAGAAACACAGAAAGAATTTAAATTAAAATATTCAGAAAAATATCATAATTTAAAAAATTTTCGTTCAAATATAGAAAACGTGCAATATAAACCTATAGAAAGTTTTTTAGAATACAAAATAAATTATATTACAAAACAACAAAATAATCTGGAAAAAAAATTAAGTTCTAGCAATTATTTTAATGTTAATTTAAGTGGAGGATATGATATTTTAAATAATAACTTTTCAATATCATTGAACTTTAACCTATTAGAAGATACTCCATATTTAAAAATATCCAGTAACGGGAGTTATAGTAAGGATTATATAAATTTTAATGGTTCTATAAACCCATATCTCTTTAAAAATAAAGATGATTACAAAAGTTTAAATGAAGATAATATCCAGGATATCGTTTCTAAAATTAAAAATTCAAGAGAATATTTAAAAAATGAAATATTAAAAATAGAAAAAGAACTAGAATTAGATGAGATTCAGATAAAAATACTTAAAGAAGAACTAAAAAGTATAAAATCAGAGTGGGATAAATTTGAGAAAGAATATCAAATAGAAAAAATGAAATTAGAAAGAAAAATGAAAATAATATATTATAATTTAAAAATTGAAGAGTTTATTGAAACTTATACCAAAATAAAAAATACAAACAACCTCCCTTGAAATAAAAGAAAAATAATGATATAACCACACTACTGTTTTTGCAGGAGTGTGGTTGCTAGTAAAAATGATAAAACAAAAAATTAACTATATTAATATATCAAGTGATATATTAATTGAGTAATTATTATTAATTTTAGAAATATAAAATTAACAGCAAATTTACCACGTTTTTGTTTACTTTTTTTTTTTTTTTTTGATAAAATGATAAGTGAATTATCAAGATATAAAACTTAAGGTGAAAGAATGAAAAAGATTTTTATCTCATCTGTGATTTTAATAACAATATATTTGTTGAATATTTTTACCACTTTTTATATTTCGAATTTAAATAATGAAAATGATTCCAATACAAATATATTTTACAAGTATAGTAAAAATTTAAATATTGAAAAAGAATTCTTACAGAGTAAAGAATACACATGCGGACCGGCTGCTTTAAGATATTTATTATTTTTATATGGATATGATATTTCCGAAAATACAATATCTTTAATTGCAGGAACAGAACAAAAAAATTAAATAAAACATTTTATTCCAGATATGGAATAAAGTTATATTATTTAATATTTACAATAATAATTGTAATATTAATCAACAATAGCGCGCTATTGAAAAAACAAAGAAAAAAATGATGGGAGGATGGAAAATGAAAAAGGTAGTGATATATGCTATTTTGTTGATGATGTTTGTGAATATGATTCCAGTAAATATTTTTGCTGATTCAAAAGTTGTTAATGTAAAAGTTTTAACTAATGATGAAATGAAAAACATTATAAGAATAGATATGCCATCTGGAACAAGAAGAGATAAATTAGAAGTGCTTGCTCCAAGATATGTTAAAATTAACTATTAACGAGAGGTGAAAAAGTGAGAAAATTTATAATAGTATTAATAGTTTTTATTAATGTAATGATTTTTTCGCATAATTTATCAATGAAAAATAAAATATATATTGATCCTATTAAAGTTGATTTAGATAAGTATATTGGAACAAATAATGGTCAGATTTTTTTAATAAAAGATATTGATAATTTAAATATTGAAAGATATAATATTTATAATGAAGAGGTAACTAATTTTTTTGAATTTTTTAAAAACTTTTCTCTACCGGTTTTAGTAAAAAGTAATCCATTTTCAAAACAACCATATTACACCGAATTTTTAAAAGTAATAAATGATAAAATTTATATAATAGATCAGATTGGTGAAAAAAGAAAATTGTATATATTTTCACCTAAAAATAATGAAGAAAAAACGATAAAAATAAAAGGAGAAATTCGCTACACTTCCTTTATTTCATTTGATGCCAGGGATAACGATATTTTTTTAATTAATGAAGAAGGATATTTATATTATTATAATATAAATAATGGAGTAAGTAAAAAAGGAAATGGTTTTCCTAATAAAAACAAAATAATGATTGTAAATAATAATGTCTATGTTATTGTATATGATACAACTTTTAAATATCCGCATATAAGTATAATAAAATATGATTTTGATTTAAATATTAAAAACTTTAGCAACAGAGAATATTCGGTAATAGAAACACAGTTTGATTTTATATCAGAAAATGAAGAAAGAGAAATATATAGTAGTTTTATCGAAGATTATATAAAAATCACAAAATTTAAAAATTATATAATAATAATGGATGAAAAGAATTTTTATATAATAGACACAAGAACAGATGAAAAAGGATACTCAAAACTATTTAAAAAAATACCGATAAAAGAAGTGATCGATAAAAAAGTGGGAAGTATAAACAATTTAATACTAGATTCGGATGAAAAAAATATATATCTTATAAACAAAGAAAATTATATACTATATGTTCTAAGTTTAGATATTTAAAAAATATGGAGGAGTTATCAACTCCTCCATATAATAATGAAGGGTGGTAAGACATGAAAAGGATAATAATATTTTTTTATACAATATTGTGTATAACTATATTTTCTAACAATGGAGAATATTTTAAGAAATATTTTTTAAAAATATTTAATGGAAAAGATTTTCAAGTAGTATTAGAAAACGAGAAAACAGAATTTTATGAATTATCGAATTTTTCCATATACACTAATTATCCTTATAATGATAGATTTTATGGTAATTTAAATGCCGGAATAAAATTAAAAATTTTTGATTATTCAATGATAATAGAAAATAAAATATTGGAACATCGCAATAAAATTAATATTGCAAATATCGAAGCAAGAAAAATGAATTATCAAGATATAAAACTTAGGGTGAAAGGATGGTAAGAAAATGAAAAAATATATAATCCTATACTTTTTTTTAGTTGCAATGTTGGTAATTATATTTCCTCATGAATTAAAATATTATTTTAGAGAAATAAAACCATTAAATTTAAAACCAATATATACAATAGCAACAGACAAAAAATATAAATTTGATGATGGTTCAGATATTTCAGAAGAAGAGATTATTACTATACCGAAAGAAATAATAAATGAATATTTTCCATTATCTTCTATGTATTGGATAGTTAGCGAAGATGGTAATAATATATATATTTTTAAAGGAGTAGTTGTATCATATGGAATGCCCGTTGATTATTTAGATTTAAAAGAACGTAAAGCCTTTGTTTATGTTATCAATCTAAAAACTAAAAAAATAAAAAAAATACAAATTAAAAAATTTGCACCACCACCATTTGCAGAAGGACTTGCTGTTAGAGATATAAAAGAAAAAAATGGGAAAATATACTTTTTTACAAACAGTGGAATAAGCGTATTTAACAAAGATTTTAAAATGATAGATTTTTATATTTTTGAAGATATTGCAAACCTTATTTCCAAGAAAACAAAAGAAGATTATTATAATAAAAATATTTCTGTAGTTGGATATAGCCACGGAAAGGAAATGATGATAGATAAAAATGAAAATATTCATATAATTAGTAATGTATATGAATATATAAATTCAAAAAAAATTCATAGTGTTATATATCGAAAATATAGTTCATTAAATAAAAAAGAAAAATACTTTGGATATACAATATATGGAATAAAAAAAGAATATGAAATAAAGCAGGAATTATTTGAAACAAGTAAAATGGAATCATTTTTATTAGAAGATAAAGAAATACCATATTTACTGATATTTGAAGAAAATATTAATAATCAAGAATATAATCTTTATAAAAAAATAAACAGACTTGCTTTATGGAAGATTACAGAAGATGGAATAACTGAAAGAAATAAAATTATTGATACAAGATATTCTTTTAGATATGAACAAATTACGCATGCAGCAGAATTAATAGAAAATAATTTATATTTATTAACAACTGACCCAAAAATGGGATACACAAATACAGGAAATTTGTGTTTTATAAAAAAATATGAAATTAAAGATATAGGTTTAGTTGAAAAAAATGCAAAAATATTTTTGAATTTTGGGGATAAAGAACCTGTTCAACCATATAAATTTATACCTACTGATATAAAAATAAAAAAAATAAACAATATACTATATTATTATGTATATGATAAATTTTATGAAAGATTTGTTATATTTAAAGAAATAAAATACCATCTTCAAAAATTCTAAAATACCATTGTTCACAATGCTTTCATATTAGCTTTTTAAAAAGTTTACCTCCCTGGTGTGCAATATAATTGGTTAAATTATTATTTGATTCGGTAAAATCAAACTATACACTTTTACAGGGAGGTTAAATCATGAGTAATAATTCTAAACAATTTTATCTTGATTTTGTCTATATAGTATTAAATTTTTCCTGAGTTTGACGCTTATATTTTTTTAATTGCCTGTGTTGCTGCTACAAGGTCAATATCCCATACTGGAGAAAATGGAGGTGAATAAGCCAGATCCATATTTCTTAGCATATCGACTGTGCCGTTTGTGTATAACAATGAAGTAATTGTATTCAACCTTGGGTGAGTTTCACCACCTACAAATTGTGCTCCTAAAATCTTTCCAGTTTTTTTCTCAAAAACAAGTTTAATTTTTAATTTTTTCGAGCCTTTGTAATAGTGGGCTTTGCTTCCCGATTTAATAAATACAGCTTCCGCATCATATCCTTTTTCTTTCGCCTTTTTTAAAGTTAAACCAGTTTTTGCATATTCAATATCTTCAAATTTTGTAATTAATGAACCAACAACACCTATAAATGAATCATTTCCACCAGCAATATTTTTTCCCGCAATCCTTCCCTGCTTGTTTGCCGTAGTTCCAAGTGGGATATAAACGTTTTCTTTTGTAATAAAATGATTTACTGTTGCACAGTCACCGGCTGCATAAACATCTTTTATATTTGTTTCCATTTTTTCATTTACTATAATAGCACCATTTTTTGCCATTATTAAACCAGATTCTTTTAAAAATGCTGTATTTGGTTTTACGCCTATTGACACTATAATCATATCAGCAGCATAAACGCTATCTTTTGTAATTACTTTAAATATCCCATTTTCTTTTATAATATTCTCTGCAAAAGTATTCAAAACAAATGTAATTCCTTTATCTTTTAAACTATTCATAAACTCTTCATGAATTTCAGGTTCGATTTCACCAAGAATATGGTCAGTTCCCTCTATTATAGTAATATCTATATTATGTTTTTTTAATGCTTCGGCAGTTTCAATTCCGATAAAACCTCCTCCAATTATAATTGCTTTTTTAGGGTTATTCTTATGTATAAAATTTAAAATGTTTCTTGCATCATCAGGATTTCTTAATTTAAAAATACCATTTTCTCCCCAGGTATCAAATGAAGGGATTATTGGAGATGCACCGGTAGAAACCACTAGTTTATTATACGAAACAATTTTTTCATCATTTTGTGATTTTATATATACAACTTTATTTGAAAAATCGATATTATAAGCCTCATGTTCTACAAAAACATCAGCACCTTTTTTTTCTTTAAATTTTTCAGGGGTTAAGGCAATTACAGATTCAGCGGATTCAACATCGCCGCTAATGACATATGGCAAACCACATCCGCCATAAGATATATATGGTTCTTTTTGAAAAATAGCTATTTTCAAATTTTTATTTATCCTCTTTGCAGTTGCTGCTGCACTTGTTCCAGCGGCTACTCCGCCTAAAATTACAACATCGTATTCCATTTTTTTCATAACAACACCTCCGTTTATTATTAATATTTTGCTATTAATATTAACATTATCTTTAAACAATTAAGGAGCATAGCTCCTTGAAATAATAACTAATCTATACAAAATATTAATACGATGTCTAAAAAGTCAAATTCACTTAGGCAGCTCGATTGCTTATCCTTAAAATTATTCATTCTCAGCCGTCGTTCAGATTTTTCATCCATGAAAAAGCTTCACTCAAAAAAACGTCCTGTTTTTTTGACGGCTTACATTCATAATTTTAAGGGCAATCTTCGAGCCTTCGTTTCATTTGAGACTTTTTAGACAACCTAAAATATTAATTTAATATATCGTAGTAAGACAGTAAAGATAAAAAAACAGAATAAGTCAAATATACAATGCTTGGTATATAAAATAATTGATTTTTTCCAAGTGAAGTTTTTCCAAATAGTGAAAGTCCAAACCATTGAATCCCATATTTGAATATTAAATATAAAATCGAAAATATCATAATCATAGATATTAAAAATTTCATAAAAGCTGTAATTTTAGTTGCTCTTATTTTACCCTTTAAATAATAAATAGCATTAAATTGTTCAAAAATACTATAAGAAAGATATAATATTCCAAGAATCATTATATTAAAAACATCAAGTGTGAATTGACTTCCAAGCATACTCTGGATTAGCGGTTTTTGAAAATATATTATACTCATAAGTAAAGTTAAAAAAAAGGATATTAAAAAGTTAAAGCTTGAAAAAATAATTTTCAACCATCCAATTAAAGCATTTCCGGAAGAAATATTTTCGACTATTTCTTTTTGTTGCTTAACGTTATTTTCAATTTTTTTAGTTGATTTAATTTTTTCAGACAATAAATGTTTTGTTTTTCTTTTTTCATTGTGGATTTTTAAAGTTGCCATTTTATCCTCCTATGACTTTCATAAATGTGAAAGCTCTATTTTTTTCTAAAAAACAAAATCTTATTTCTTTTAAGTATAAGGATATTTTTGAAAAATCATTTACGGCTTTTAAATAGGTTTTGCATGCTTTTTCAAATGGATAGCCAAATATTCCAGAACTTATTGCAGGTAAAGAAATTGAAGAAATTTTCATTTCGTCAGCTTTTTTAAAAGAATTAAAAACAGAATTATAAAGCAATTTCTCTTCGTTGTCATTTCCTCCGTGCCATACAGGTCCAACTGTGTGAATGACATATTTAACAGGTAAAGAACCTGCTTTTGTAACGGCAACTTCACCTGTTTTTATTATACCATTATTTTTAATATATTCATCACTTTCTTTTTGAATTTGATATCCTCCTGCTTTAACGATGACTGCAGCAACGCCACCACCATGAGAAAGATAAGAATTAGCCGCATTTACAATTGCATCAACCTTTTCTTTTGTTAAATCACCTATAATAATTTTTAAAACGATGTTGTTTATTTTCTTTTCAAATAATACTTTATTCATAACAACACCTCCAGGTACAATCATTAGAAAATTAAATAAAAAATAAATAGATAGTACCTAAAATTAAAGGAATTAAAACAGGGAAAAAGGATTTTTTCATATACTCATTAAAGGTAACAGTTTTGTTGTAATTCTTTTCAAGTAAAGATACTCCGACAATATTCTGAACAGCACCTAAAGGAGTTAAATTGGTACCTAAATTTGCACCAATAGCATAAGCGTACCATAATTCATAAGGAGCTCCATTTAATACTAATAATTTAATAACAGGGGCTAATATGAGTGTTCCTGGCACTGCGCTCAAAAATGGAATAACAATCGCAGAAGACCACATAATTACTATCATTAATATTATCGGAGAACCTATTAAAGGGTTAAAAATATTTGCAATCATTTTAGTTACACCGATTTCCTCTAATGAAAAAGCTATTGTAAATAAACCTGCGTAAAAAAACATGGTATCCCAATCTAAATCTTTTGACATGCTTTCAAAATCTTTTTGGGTTAACAACATAAGTATTAAAGCTCCAGAAGTAGCGATTAAAGCCAGATCTATCTTTATTACAGAATGAAACATAAAACCCATTAAAACAATAATAAATATTGTAACCCCTTTATACATCAATGACTTATTTTCAATAGCTTTTTCAGGATCCATATTAGATAGTGTTTTTAATTTTTCATTGAAAGTTTTTGTGTCTACTTTGTTGTTGAATTTAAACATAATAAGAACTGAAATAAATGATAATGTTGTAATTGGAAGCATTGTAATTAAGAATTTTGTAAAATGAAGCTCACCAATAGAGCCTAAAACAATATTAAGCGGACTACCGATTAAAGTACTCATCCCACCGATATTGTCAATGGTTATTGTTAACAGCATCAACGGAACAGGGTTTATTTCAAGCGTATCAGCAACTAAAAATATAATGGGAGCAATAAGCATAATTGTAATAAGATTATCTAAAAATGCAGAAAAAAGAGCGACTAATAGCATTAGCAATGTCAAAACTACCCAGAATTTATATCTGCTTAATTTTATTGCATTAACAGCGGCAAATGTGAAAAAACCACTTTCTTTTAATATTTCTACTATGATCATCATTCCAAGTAATATTCCGAGCGTTTCAAAACTTACAATTCTTCCAATATTTTCAAATTCCAGGCCGTCTACAGGCTTTAATATGAATAGTAGAATACCAAAGAGAAAGGTAATAATAGATTTTTTAACGTTTTTTGCAAAGATAATAAAATAATATGCTACTATGGTTATCAGTAAAACAACAAACGCTGACATATAGACCGCCTCCAATTAGATAGTTTTAACATCATAATTAAACTCTTTTTCTTTAAATTTCTCTTGAAAAATATTTTAAGGTTTAAAAAAGTTTTAAGAGTATATAGCGATGAAAATCAATAATTTTAAAGGTATATTCTTCATAATTTAGTGAAAATGTGTTAAAATATCTATTAGATACGGAGGTGATAATATGTTTGATAACTTTACAGATAGAGCGGCTAAAGTTTTTATCGAAGCCCAAAATGAAGCAAGATTTATGGGACATCCTTATGTAGGAACAGAACATCTGTTATTGGGACTTTTAAAAGTTAGTGGAAAATACTTAACTCAGATTTTTTCGTATTATAATTTAACATACGGAAAAATAAAATCAGAAATAACAAATATCGTTGGAGTAAACGCTTCGCATAATATTGTAGGGTCATCCCCTCAACCTACTCCAAGAGCTAAAAGAATTATAGAATTAGCTTATGATGAATCAGAAATTCTTGGAACTTCACAAATAGATGCCGAACACTTATTGCTTGGGATATGTCGTGAAGGCGAAGGGATAGCAGCACATGTTTTACGAAGATTGGGTATAAACCTTGTTGAAATGAGAAAAAAATTAGCAGATTTAATGTTAAACAAAAATGAGAATGAAAAAGGAGTATCACCATTTGTTGAAAAGGATGATGAAAGACTTAGACAGAGACAAAATGCGATTAAGCAGCTTGAAGGTTATGGAACTGATTTGACGGATAAAGCTGCAAAAGATGAATTGGATCCAGTCATTGGCAGAGAAGTTGAAATAAGAAGGTTAATGGAAATATTAGCACGAAGGAAAAAGAATAATCCTGTTTTGATTGGTGAAGCAGGAGTTGGTAAAAGTGCTATTGTTGAAGGATTGGCTGAAAAGATAATAAAAGGTGATGTTCCAGAAGTTTTGAAAAATAAATGCATTTTTTCTCTTGATTTAACTTCTCTTGTTGCAGGAACAAAATATCGTGGTGAATTTGAAAAGAGAATGAAAAAATTAATGCAAATACTTGAAAAAAATAAGGATATAATATTGTTTATAGATGAATTACATATGATTGTGGAGGCTGGGGCTGCAGAAGGGTCTTCAATGGATGCTGCTAATGTTTTAAAACCAGCACTGGCAAGTGGGAATATTACGGTTATAGGTGCCACGACTCCGTCAGAGTATAGGAAATTTATTGAAAAAGATCCTGCTCTTGAGAGAAGGTTTCAAAAAATATATGTAAATGAACCGACATATGAAGAGGCAATTGCGATTTTAAAAGGAATAAAATCAAAATATGAAGAACATCATAAAGTAAAATATACAGATCAAGCGTTGGAAGCGGCTGTTAACTTATCATTAAGATATATTACAGACAGATATTTGCCGGATAAAGCTGTAGATCTTATAGATGAAGCTGGTGCAAGAATGCGATTGAATGCATTGACTCTGCCAAAAAATTTAAAAAAGATGTTAAATAAAATAACGGAATTAGAGAACAAAAAAGAGTATTTTGTTCAAAAAGATAAATATGACGAAGTCGAAGAAATAAAAAATCAGATCAATGAATTAAAGAAAAAATATTCAAAAAAATATTCAGAATGGAGAAAAAACGCGGAAAAGGATATAATAGAAATTACAGAAGAGAATATTTCAGAGGTAGTTTCAGATTGGACGGGTGTTCCTTTGAAAAAATTAGAAATGTCTGAAATGGAAAGGCTTTTAAACCTTGAAGCAGTATTACATGAAAGAGTGATAGGACAGGATGATGCTATAAAAGCAGTATCAAAAGCGATAAGACGCGCAAGAAGTGGGATTAAAGATCCAAAAAGACCAACAGGGGTATTTCTGTTTTTAGGGCCAACCGGTGTAGGAAAAACAGAACTTGCAAAAACAATTGCTGAATATTTATTTGGTGATGAAAAAGCATTGGTAAGAATAGATATGTCTGAATATATGGAGAAATTTAACGTTTCAAGATTAGTTGGAGCTCCTCCAGGATATGTTGGTTATGAAGAAGGTGGACAATTAACTGAAGCAGTAAGAAGAAGACCATATTCCGTCATTTTATTAGATGAAATTGAAAAGGCTCATCCTGATGTTTATAATATATTATTACAGATTATGGATGATGGACGATTAACAGATTCGCAGGGAAGAATAGTAGATTTTAGAAATGCTATTATCATTATGACCAGTAATCTTGGCAGTGAAACAATTAATAAAACCAAGCGGTCTATGGGATTTGTGGATGACGAATCTGAAGAGAAAAAGTATAATGAAATAAAGCTATCTGTAATGGAAGAGGTTAGAAAAGCATTTAAACCGGAATTTTTAAATAGATTAGATGAAACGGTTGTGTTCCATCCTCTTACAAAGAAAGATATGAAAGAAATAATAAAAATTCAATTAAAAGATTTGGAAAAACGATTAAATGAAAAAGATTTGCATTTAAAATTCAAAGAAGAAGCTATAGACTTTTTAGTGGAAAAAGGTTTTGATCCAATATTCGGAGCCAGACCACTTAAACGAGCTATTCAAAGATATTTAGAAGATCCTTTATCAGAAGAAATATTAAAAGGTAGATTTAAAGAAGGAGACAGAATAATAATAGAAATTAAAAATGATAATATTCACTTTAAAAAAGGAAGAAAAACATCATCTAAACAGAAGGTGCTATAATGGCCAAAAAGAATCAAAAATATTTTGTTTGTTCTGAATGTGGTTATGAAAGTACAAAATGGTTTGCAAAATGTCCTTCATGTAATGAATGGAATACCGCGGTGGAATTCACCGCGGATGTTTTTGATAATACGACTGTACAATCAACTTCTGAAATATTATTTTTAACCGATGATATAAAAGAACCAGTAAAAATAAAAACAGGATTTAAAGAATTAGACGAAATTTTATATGGGGGTTTAGTAGAGAGCGGTGTATATCTTCTGGCTGGTGAACCAGGTATTGGGAAAAGCACGTTTTTAACTCAGCTTTCCTCCAATATAGGAAATGAAAAAACAGTTATATATGTATCTGGTGAGGAATCTGCAGAACAAGTATTTCAGAGATTTAAAAGGTTAAATGTAAAAACAAATAAGAGCAAAATAGGACTTGTTTTTGAAAATTCTATGGAAAAAATAGTTTCATTAATAGAAAAATTGAAGGATAAACCAGATTTGTTGATAATAGATTCTATTCAAACCATAAAATCAGAAAAGTTTTCATCATATGCAGGTAGTGTATTACAGGTAAAAGAAGTAACACGGTATCTTTCTGAATATTGTAAGAAAAAAGGTATAACTTTAATAGTTGTTGGTCACGTAACAAAAGGAGGTATTATAGCAGGTCCAAAAATATTAGAGCATATGGTTGATGCAGTTTTGCAATTTGAACTTGAAAAAACTTCCGGATTAAGAATGCTCAGAATTTTGAAAAACAGATATGGTCCAACCGATGAAATTTTAATGTTTGAAATGACTCAAATAGGCTTAAAAGCTATTTCTGAATATACACAGTATTTTTTAAAAGATTATAAAAATGCATCTGGCAATGTTTTAACTATTGTTAAAGAAGGAAGTAAGTTAATTCCTATTGAAATACAGGCATTGGTAAGCAAACCGGTATATGGAAATCCTAGGAGAGTAACCTCAGGTGCTCCGCTTGATAGACTACTTATGATAATAGCTGTTTTGAGCAAAAGATTAAGGCTACCCTTTGAGTCAAAAGATATATTTTTAAGTACTTCTGGTGGTTTTAAAATATCAGATACTTCAAGTGATTTGGCAATTGCATATGCGTTACTTTCATCTTTATTTGATATTTCAACAGTTGATTCTATAGTTGTTATGGGAGAAATAGGGCTGGATGGAAATGTAAGGCATATTAGAAGTTTGGAGAAAAGAATTGATTTTGCAAGAAAAATAGGAATAACAAATATAGTTATACCAAATTCAAAATTAGAATATAAGGATATAATAAAAATAAAAAATCTTACCACTATGTTAAAAAAATTTTTTTCCTGAATAAGGGGTGATTTAAATGAAACCAGCTTTTGATGAAATTCTCAGCATTCTTGCTCCTGGAAAAAGATTAAGAACAGGAATAGATTTGATTATTTCTGCAAATTTAGGTGCATTGATTTTTTTAACAGATAAGGCAGAAGAACATCTTGAAAAAGGGTTAATACAACTTGGTTTTATTATAGATTGTGATTTTGAACCGGAAAGGTTATATGAATTGGCAAAAATGGATGGCGCTATTGTATTAAATAAAGATGCAACTAAGATTTTATATGCAAATACACAATTAAATCCATCGAGTGATATTCCGAGTTACCAGACAGGAATGAGACATAGAACTGCAGAGAGAATGGCAAAACAAACAAATGAAATATTAATTGCAGTATCAAAAAGAAGAAATCAGGTTTCTATATATCATGGAAGTAATAGTAGAGTTTTATATCCTGAGATAGTAATATTACCAAGATTAAATCAGGAGATAGCTGTCGCTCAAAGATATAAGCAGAGCTTTTTTGAATTATTATCTGAAATAAATATTGCAGAAATGGAGAATAGAGTTATATTATCAAATGTTGTAGAAGCCATCTCAAAAGGATTTATGACTTTGAAAGTTGCAGAAAAAGCCGAGAAATACCTTTTAGAATTGGGTGAAGCAGCCGAAAGTTCAAGACTTGAGATTAATGAAATTTATAGAATAACCCCGAGATATCTGGGTGCTTTGATAATGGATTATTCCATGAATTTATTGGATTACCAATATCCACAGGATTCGTTGACTTTATTTAATGGTTTGAAAACAGAAGATTTTTTAAATATGAAAATAATTGCGCAAAAATTGGGATATGATATAGAAACTGAAAATGATCTGGAAGAATTTTTTGTTTCACCACGTGGATTTAGATTACTTTATTCAACCAGAATTCCTTCAATTATTGTGAGGAATGTTGTGGAAACATTTAAAAACTTAGATTCTTTAATGAAAGCAAATATGGATGAATTAATAAATGTACCAGGAATAGGTAAAAAACGTGCAGAAAGGATTAACAGAGCTATAAAAAGGAAAAGTGAATTTTCGGAGAAGTTATCATCTGAAATGGAGGAGTAAAGATGAAAATCATAACAAATAATAAACATGCAACATATCAATATCATATTTTAGAGAAATATGAAGCGGGAATAGAGCTAAGAGGCTCAGAAGTAAAATCTTTACGTGAAGGTAGAGTTAATTTAAAGGATGCATTTTGTAAGATAGAAAAAGGTGAAATATATTTATATAATGCACATATAAGCCAGTATAAAAATGCATCATTATTTAATCATGATCCAGAAAGACCCAGAAGATTATTAATGCATAAATATGAAATACTGAAATTGGATCAAAAGGTTAAGGAAAAAGGGTTGACTATAGTACCATTGAAAATGTATTTTAATGAAAAAGGTCGTGTAAAGGTTGAAATTGCTCTTGTGAAAGGTAAAAAATTGTATGATAAGAGAGAAGATATAGCAAAAAGAGATTTAGAAAGAAGATTAAGAAAGAATTTAAAGTATGATATGTGAGGTGTATTATGAAAGCAATAGAAATGAAAAAAGTTACCCGTAATTTTGGTAATGTAGAAGCTTTAAAAAATATAAATTTTGAAGTGGAAGAAGGAAAAATTGTTGGATTATTGGGACCCAATGGTGCAGGAAAATCTACTTTGATGAAAATTGTTTCCACATTAATTTTACCTTCATCTGGTGAAGTTAAAAGTTTTGGGATTGATGTTATAAAAGAAAAAAACAAGGTCAGAAACTTTATAAGTCTTGTTTCTGATTATACAGTTTTAGAAGATGAATTAACACCATACGAAAATCTAATATTATTCGGGAAAATAAGTAATGTGAAAAGTGATTTGAAATCCAGAGCGTTAACGTTATTAGAAGATTTTGGGCTTTCTCAATATAAAAACAGATTAACAAAGAACCTTTCTTCTGGAAATAAGCAAAAACTTAATATTGCGCGCTCTTTAATAAAAGATCCTAAACTTCTGTTATTAGATGAACCAACAATAGCAATAGATGTAGAAACTTCGAGATTTATTAGAGAATATATATTGGATCAAAATTTAAAAAATAATAAAACAATTTTAATTTCGTCGCATTATATGTGGGAAGTAGAACAAATAGCATCTGAAATAGCGGTTTTGGTTGAAGGTAAAATTGTAGCGCATGATAAAATGATTAATATAATGAAAAAATTTGAAGATAAGTTTTCCATAATTGAAGTAGAATTAGAAAACGAGAAATATCTTTCCCAACTTGAGAAATTAAAAAATGAACCTGAAATATTTGGATTAAAAATTATTTCTACAACAACAGCTATAATAGAAACGCCTTTAAATATAAAACAATTTGACGAAATTATAAATAAATATAATATAAAATGTATATATAGAAATATGAAAATTTCACTTGAAGATGTATATTCATATATAACAAAAGGAAGATAATGATGGATAGATTGGATAAGTTTTTATCAAATTCAAAAATAGGCTCAAGATCAGAAGTAAAAAAGTTGATAAAATCAGGAAAGATTCGGGTTAATGGGGAAATTATTAAAAATCCCAACTATAAAGTTTCAAACTCTGATACTGTAGAATTTAATAATCAAATAATAGAAGGACATAAATTTATATATATTATTTTAAATAAGCCAGCTGGTTATGTGTCTTCAACATATGAAAATAAAAATAAATATGTAATTCAATTAATAAATCATAAATATAAAAATGAATTATCCATAGCTGGAAGATTGGATAAAGATGCGCGGGGGCTTTTGTTTTTGACAAATGATGGTGAATTAATTCATGAAATAATATCACCTAAGAAAAGGATATATAAAACTTATGAAGTTAAGGTTATAGGGGATATTACAAAGGAAAAAGTTGAAAAATTAAAAAAAGGTATACAATTAAAAGATTTTAAAACAAAACCTGCAATCGTTGAAAAAATTGAAAATAATATAATTACAATAAAGATTTCAGAAGGCAAATATCATCAAATAAAAAGAATGATGAAAGCAATAAATCTTACAGTAATTGATTTAAAAAGAGTGGCTATAGGAAATATATTTCTTCCAGATAATTTAAAAGAAGGAGAATGGATTGAAATTAGAAAACCAGATATTTTCAACAACAGTTCCCCAGAATAGAAAATAACCAAATGCGATTTTATTCTTTCTTTCAAAGATTAATGAAACAATAACAGAAAAAATTATTATATAAAACACATCAATACCATAAATTAAACCGAGACCTGATAAAAGTTTAACATCTCCAAAACCTAACTTTTTATTTTTCGCATATTGAAATAATATAAAAAACAGAAAGATGCTTATTAATATATTAAGAATGTTTGTATTTATTAAACCGTATAAAATTATTGTGTAATTTAATATGTCTGGGATATAAAGTGTATTATAATCAACAAATGCAATTAAACCAAGTAACAATATTATAATATTAAAATTTCCAAAAAATAGTACAAAAAGAACTCCCGACATAATCGGGAGCAATATTTTTTTATTTTTAAAAAACGATGATGTAAAAAGTTCAATGTCTTCTTTAATCCATGAGAATACTTTTTTCATTTTCATCAAGCATTTCATCTAAAATATTTTTCATTCCGTAGTAATACCATGGAAATTTTTCTTTAATTTCTCTAATTATTAGTTTAGCTTCTTCTTTCTTTCCTGATTTTAAAAATGGTATGGTCAATAAAATTTTAAAGTGTTCATACTCTTTGTTTTTATATAAAAATTTACTGATAAATTTTTCAACATTTTCATATTTTTTATTCTGAAACATTATTTTTGCCCATATTTCAACATCACTTACATATTCTGGCTGGGATTTGGAAATTTCTTCTTTTAATTCGTCTGCTTCAATATTTCTACTTAATTTTCTATAAATTTCGATTAATTCATATTTTGCTAAAATACTTTTTGGATATTTATTTAAGAACTTTTCTAAAATTCTTGCAGCTTTTTTGAAATTTTTACATTGCCTGTAAGCGTCAGCTATCATAAAATAAGTAACAGAGTTTTCTGGCATTAATTCTACTTCCTTCATCCATATTTCAGCAGCTTTTTCATATTCCCCGAGATTAAAATACGTTTCTCCCAATTCAGATAATGCAGCAACATTCCAAGGATCTTGTTTAACAGCTAATTCTAAATATTTTTTTCCTTCCTCTAAATTTCCTTCTTCAATTAAAACAGACCCCAATATTTCATAAGCTGGTGTATAATTTGGATCTATATCTATCATAAATTTCACAATCTTTTTTAGTTCGTCGAAATTATGATGATCAGCATAGTCCAGAATAATATCGTAGAGTTCATTTAAAGTAGCATGGTTAAAATCACCAGGAGTTAAATTAAATTCATTAAGGTAAGAAAGAAATTCGGAGAATATAAAAGGTTTAGTAACAAAATTTGAAGAAATTCCAGGAATATTTTCTGAAATAAATTTAATTTTTTTTGCTTCTGACATCAATTTATTTTTTGATTTTAAATCAGCCATCATTAAATCTAAATCACCTTCATACATAACATCTGCCAATATTACAGGAAAAACTGTATTTGTATTTATTTCAATCTTTTCACCGTTTAATTCTAAAATAGCCACTGTTTCCACGGATATCTCCTCCTATATTTAATATAGTTGTAATTTTATTTTATCATTTTTTACATAGAATAATAAATGTTATAAGTCTTTGTCAAATAGTATAATGTTAAGTAAGAGTTAAATATCTATAATTATTTTAAAATTTCTTAGTATTCTAGATGGTTTATAAAATCTTTATAAATTATAAGGTGGTTAGAAAATGCGGTTTTTAAAAAATTCTATGATTTTCATTCTAATAATAATATTTTATGCTTTTATTATTGAGCCGTTTTCCATAAAAAAAAGTTACCTGAATATAAAATTATCAGAATTAAATTTTAAAGAAAAATTTTTGAATGAAAAAAATATTAATATAAAAATAGTACATATTACAGACCTTCATATGTATAAATACATATTTTTCCATGATAAAATTTTAAATGAAATAAAAAAGGAAAATCCTGACATAATATTATATACAGGAGACACAATAATAAAAAATACAGATAAAAAAGATTTAAACATGTTTTTTAAAGCATTAAATGAAATAGCGCCTGTTTATGCTGTTTATGGCAATTGGGACTATTATGATTTAGATATGATAAATGAGATTTATAATAAAAACAATATACACGTAATTAATGATAATACAATTAGTATATATTTTAATAAATTCTCTTTAAAACTTATTGGGCTACCTATATATAAAAAATTGAGTTATATTGATACAACTCCAGCAAGTTATACCATAGTTATGGAACATATACCGGATACCATATTTTATAATAAAGAAGCATTTGATGAAGCTAATTTAATTTTAGCAGGGCACACTCATGGAGGACAGGTCTACATACCGATTATAACAAAATGGATATTAAAAAAATATGCTTTTTATCTAAGAGGTGAAAAAGAATTTGAAAATAATAAAATTATGTATATAAACAATGGTTTAGGAGCATGGTTTAACCTTAGATTTTTCGCAAAACCTGAGATTTTAGTAATAAAGCTGCAAAAATAAACTTTAAATAATTATTTGCGATTATTGTATACCATATTTTAATATAATTGTTTATTAAAATATAAATACTTTCTTGACTATGAAAAAAGAATATGTTATAATTTGTCAGACAAAAATATTATAATATAGAGGTGAATAACATGAAAAAAGGAATACACCCAGAAATGAAGTTGATTACTGTAAAGTGTGCATGTGGTGCTGAACATCAACTTTATAGCACAGAAGATAATTTCCGTGTTGATGTATGTTCAAAGTGTCATCCGTTTTATTTGGGTGAAACGAGTTCTCAGATTATAGATACTGAAGGTAGAGTACAGAAATTCAAAAACAAATATGCAAAATTTCTCAACTCATAAGTGGGAGGATAACCTCCCATATTGTTATATATAAATTTTTTATTAAATTATTTTATGGAGGTAGTTTTTGTGGCTAAAAGTATGGCATTTGGAGAAACTGTGAAAGTAACGGTTAAAGACATTAAAAAATTCGGAGCTTTTGTTACATTAGAATCTGGAGAAGAAGGTTTTATTCACATTTCAAAGATTTCCAATGACTATGTAAAAAACATTTCTGACTTTTTAAAGGTTGGACAGGAGCTTGAAGGAAAAATCATTGGTAAAACAAAGGATGGTAAAGTAGAGCTTTCGTTGAAAACAGAAGACGTAAAAGAAGAAAAAAAGGATGAAGAGTTTGAAAAAAAACTTACCCGTTTTTTGAGAGACAGTGACAGAAAATTATCCGAATACTCAAAAAGGCTCGATAAGAAAAGAGGTGGCAAGGGTAAAAGATAATCTTTTATAATTTGTGGGGGACATAAGGCGGCAATAGCCGCCTTATTTTTTATTTTTTTGAAGTTGTATTTGAACTTTTAGATGTTTTTGAGCTATTTGAGCCTTTTGAATTACTTGTTTTCGAATCATTTATATAAAACCCACTACCTTTAAAAGAAATACCAATTTTTCCAATACCTTTTTTCGCAGGACTTCCACATTTTTCACAAAATATTTCAGGAGTTTCATTCATACCATGCATTACTGTAAATTCATGTCCGCAACTGTCACAAACATATCTATAGATAGGCATATAAACACCTCCTCTCATAATTTCTTGTAAATTTTAACAATATTATGTTTAAAAACCTTTTCGAACAAATTAATTTCACAAAACAATATTTCTAAAATATTTTATAAATTATTATCAAAGACCATTTTTTACTTGAATTATCAAAAGTTTTAGTGTATAATATTTTTTGAGAACATTAATATAAAAATCAAAGGAGGCAGTTGAAGTGTCAATCTTAACAATATTAGCTATTATTGTTCATATTATTCTATCGATTGCTTTAATTTATTTCGCATTGCAACGAATGCAAAAAAATGCTGAATTAGGTGGAGCATTTGGTTCGGGAGCTGCCCATACAATGTTTGGAAGGGAAAAAGGGCTTGATCCTGCAGCAAAGATGGCATTATGGTCAGGAATATTATTTATGATATCTTCTTTTGTAGTCGCAGCGCTTCTTGCGAGGTGAGTAAATAGTGGATTTTGAAAAGCAATTTGATATTATAAAAAGAAATACAATAGACTTAATATCATCAGAAGAATTAAAAGAGCGTTTAAAATCCGGGAAAACATTGAGGGTTAAACTGGGTGTAGATCCATCGCGCCCCGATCTTCATCTTGGGCATGCTGTCGTATTAAAAAAGTTAAGAGAATTTCAGGATTTAGGTCACCAGGTAGTCTTAATCATAGGAGATTTTACTGCAAGAATTGGTGATCCTTCTGGTCGTTCTAAAACAAGGCCGATGCTTACAAAAGAAGAGGTTGAAGCCAATGCCGAATCCTATAAAAAACAGGCTTTTCGTATATTGGATCCGGAAAAAACAGAAATAAGATATAATAGTGAATGGCTTGAAAAGATGTCTTTTTACGATGTAATTAAACTTTCATCAAATTATACAGTTGCGCGTATGCTTGAGAGAGATGATTTTGCAAAAAGACTTGCAAATAATGAACCCATAAGTGTGTCGGAATTTATGTATCCTTTAGCTCAGGCATATGACTCTGTTATGGTTGAAGCTGATGTAGAAATGGGAGGAACAGATCAATTATTTAATTTGCTGGTTGGTAGAAAAATCCAGGAAGCGTATGGTCAAAAACCTCAAATTGTTTTAACCATGCCTATCATTGAAGGAACAGATGGACATTTAAAAATGAGTAAATCATATGATAATTATATAGCCTTTGAAGATGAGCCATTTAACATGTACGGGAAGGTAATGTCTATTCCAGATACATTAATATTAAAATACATGAGATTGGCTACAGATATTCCTGAAGAACAAATAAAAGAATACAGTGAAAAAATGAAAAATAATACCATTAATCCTCGAGATGTAAAGATGAAATTAGCTTATGAAATAGTGAAATTTTTTCATGGTGAAGAAAAAGCTGAATATGCACAAAATGAATTTATAAAAGTATTTCAAAAAAAGGATATTCCTGATGAAATGGAAGAAATCATTGTAGAAAATGAAATTAAAGCTATTGATTTAATTATGAAAACAAAATCGGTTTCAAGCAAAAGTGAAGCAAAAAGGCTTATCAGTCAGGGAGCAGTAAAGATTAATGATGTTAAAATTAATGATCCTTTCCAATTATTAGAAATTAAGGGCGATGAAATACTAAGAATTGGGAAAAGACGATTTTTTAAACTAAATACGAATTAAAAGAAAATCAGTTTTTTATAGTATAATATAATTAGTGTATTTTCACAACTAAAATTCAAAATTTAAAAGAGGGGGTAGAGCGTATGCGTAAAACACTTTTAGTATTGGCATTAGTTCTTTTTGGAGTATTATCATTTGCATTTAAAGATGTACCTAAAGATCATTGGGCATATGATTATGTTATGGATTTAGCAAATAGGGGAATTCTTCCTATGGAAGATAACTTTAATCCCGATATCGTTTTAACGAAAGCTGAAATTGCAGTATTATTATCAGACACATTAACTTATATTGAAAACGACCCTGTATTGGCAAAAGCTGAAGATATCAAAAGAGTTGAAACTGTTATGAAGATTTTGGATAAAAAATTATCAAATGTAGTGAAGGCAAATGATGAGAAATTATCAGCATTGGGAGTAAAATTGGGTGCGGTTGAATCAGCTGTTACTGCAAATCAAAATGTATTGATTAATTTAACAAAAAAGGTTGAAGTTTTGAATAAAGAGATATCAGCCTTAAAAACAGCAAGTTCAAGAAGTTATTTAGAATTAAAATATACAGTTCTTGATTTATCTGATAAATTAAATTCTATGTCTTCATTAAAAGATGATGTTTCTGTAAATATTGAAAACATAGATGGATTATGGGAAGAATTAGATACTGTAAAATCTGATTTAGATTATGTAGCAGGTCAAAATGTAAAAGAACATCAAGAATTAAAAGATATGATATCTAAAAAAGCAGATAAAGAAGTTGTAGATGGATTATCTAAAGATTTAGAAAAAACAAATGCAAAATTAGAAACAATAACAAAGGTTGCTTATAGAGCATTTAATAATGCGGATATGCTTGTTGAGGATATGCTTGATTTGCAGGATCAGGTAGATGAGACGACAACAAAAGTGGATAAAGTTTCTGGTGATTTATTAAAGGTTCAATATCTTGCAAATGACTTATCAGATAGGATGACAAATGTTGAAGGAAAAGTATCTGCGAGTGCAGAAAAAGTAAACAAGGCTAACATGTTAGCAATGGTTGGAATAGCATTAGCAGGTGTAGCATTGGTACTACCATTTGTAGTAACAAAATAATATATCAATTGATTAATTAATTTAACGTTAAGAACTCTTGACATTCTTTCGTTAATATGATAGAATATTTACAGTTTAATTCAAATTAAATTATATTTAAGGAGGTTGTTTGAATGAAGAAGATCTTTGTTTTAGTTATGGTATTAGCGTTCTTAGTATCTGCGTTTGCAGCTACTGAAGTGCCTGCAACATTGTCAGTTACTAACCCTGTATTTGAGGGAACAGTTAGTTTTGAAGTTGGATTTGATGAAAATGGGTTAGATTTAATGTTTGGAAATACTTTGAAGGTTACAACAGCATTTTCATCAGGTTATTCAGCAACATTTGGTGGTAATGAAGGTGGGATGTTAACAGCTGTTTTAAGTGGTGATTTAGTTGGTTTAGCTAAAGATACTACTCCAGCTTTTGATTTAGTTAGCATTACTTACGAAGACAATATGTTAAAAGCTGTATTTAATAACAGTGGTATTTTAGATTACTCAAAATATATTGTTTATAATACTTATGATGATGATGGTAATCCAGAATTATCCAAAGTTGGTGCTCATCATGCAATTGTAACATTAAAAGATTTAGGATTTGAATTTTTATATGTTGATTTAACTTCTACAGATGATGTTAAAGCAGATGCTACACAAACAGATAATCCTGTAATGTTGAACGGTGATTTATTTGCAGCAAAATATTCTTTAAGTGTAGTTCCTCAATTTGATGTTGATTTAACAGCAGGTTTCTGGGCAGCAGATCCAGCAACAAGATTAGCAGTATCTACTCCTGCAACAAAAACAGGTTTTGCAGTTGCAGCAGCATTTACAGGTAAGGAAGCGGTTTCTGGGTTAACTGGCGAATTCTTCTTTGGATCACAGGAAGGTTCTTCAACATATTTATTATCAGCATCTTATAAAAAAGATTTCGAAGCAGGCATGTTTACTGTAACACCTCATACAACATTTGATTTTGCTAAAGCTACAACATTACCAGCATTTGTTAAACCGGTTTCTGATGCTACACAGGTAACCTTTGGTGCAGATTTATCAGCTGATTTTGGTGTTGCTGGTAGCATATCTTTAACAGATAAAGTTACATTACCATTGCCTGGCGATATGACTTATACATATGCTGTAGAATATTCAAATAAAATACATGATTTGTTTAATATTGAAAGTGTAAAAGTTTCAAAAGCAGATGGAACAGAAATTGCTACACCATTAAGCTTATCAGCTAAAGTATCAGGTTCCCAAACATTTGATGCAGTATCAGCAGTTTATGATGTAACATTGAATTCAGTTGATTTGGATAAAGTTTCTGATGAATATGCTGTTGATGTTCATAGTAAAGTTGGCTATGAAGCAGATATGGTTAATGTAAGTGCTCATGTATATTATAAATTATATGCAGCTACAAAAGATGCTACAAATAATTTAGGTTATATGGTTTCAGTTACAGTAAAACCAGTAGATAAAGTTGATGTTGAATTATCTATAAAGAACTATACAGATAGCGATTCAGATGGAAATATTTTTGAAGAAACATTCAATGAACCAAGCGAATTCTTATACACAGCAGATGTAACATACTCACCAAATGATGTTATAACAACTGGAGTACATGTAAGCAATGCATCATTTGGAAGCAAAGATTTATATTGGAATGCATACATAAAAGGTTCAGTAAGCTTCTAATAATGTTGGTTTATATAAAAAATCCCGGCAATTGCCGGGATTTTTTATGTTTTCTCATTTTACTTTTATGATAAATATTCATTTTTATTCAAATAATTATTATGATATCGATTATAAAGATAAGATTAGCACTTATTATAGAGATTTACCAAATGATTAAAACATATCTTAAGATAATTTGAAAAGATGTTTTTCAAAAATATTATTTCGAAGGCGTTTTAATTCCTATTAAAAATTTTTATATTAATACTCAATTATGGGATTATGATTATGAAAAATTAAACGATATTAACCATGAAATAGGATATGAAATCAATTTATATTATAAATTAAACGAGATGCGAACAGGTTTTGAATTTGGAAATACTATTACCGATAAAACGACAAAGCTTATTATTGGTTTTAAAGATAACCACTACTGGCAATTTTATATAAAAATAGATGTAACTCCATCAAGTGACGAAGCCTTTGAATATAATGAATGATATTGGTGATTCAAAATAAAAAACTCCTGGATTCCTCCAGGAGTTTTTTGGCGGGGACGACGGGACTCGAACCCGCGGCCACCGGTGTGACAGACCGGCATGCTAACCAACTGCACCACGTCCCCAACTGACCGAATATATTCTACCAAAAGAAATATTACATTTCCAGTCCTGAGTGGTTTCTAAATGGTGACATGTTTTTTAGTATTATTTTAATTATACACGGTCTAAAAAGTCTCAAATGAAACGAAGGCTCGAAGATTGCCCTTAAAATTATGAATGAAAGCCGTCAAAAAAACAGGACGTTTTTTTGAGTGAAGCTTTTTCATGGATGAAAAATCTGAGCGACGGCTGAGAATGAATAATTTTAAGGATAAGCAATCAAGCTGCCTGAGTGAATTTGGCTTTTTAGACATCGTATTATATTGAAAAATATGAATTAAAATACTTTAAATAGTAAAAAACTCTAAAATTTACATTACTGCTTGATTTTAAGCAAAAAATGTGGTAAAATTCCTTTGAAATACGTTTATATCAATATATAGGGGGTGCATGTATGAACAAAAAAGAACTCGTTAGTGCATTAGCTGAAAAAGTTAATGTTACAAAAAAAGAAGCTGCTTTATTTGTTGATTCTTTTGTTGAAGTTGTATCCGAAGCTTTATCAAATGGTGAAAACGTAAAAATTGTTGGTTTTGGTACATTTGAAGTTGTAGAAAGAAAACCAAGAAAAGGTGTTAATCCACAAACAAAAGAAGCTATTGAAATTCCAGGCGGTAAAGTACCTAAATTCAAACCAGGTAAAGAATTAAAATTAAAAGTAAAATAATCTAAACGGAGCCAAAAGGCTCCGTTTAGATTTAAATGGAGGAAGATAAATTATGAGTTTGATATATATAGGCTTAGGAGGCTTTTTGGGAGCTATTTCAAGGTATTTAGTATCAAAGTATATAAACTCGATGTTTTCGCTTGCAAACATGCCGTATGGTACATTATTTGTAAATATTTTAGGGTCATTTGTTTTGAGTTTTATTATGTCTTTAGGTATAAATAGGTTAGAAATACCAAAAAATTTTATGCTATTTTTTTCGACAGGATTTATAGGATCTTTCACAACTTTTTCAACTTTCATGTACGAAACTATAATTTTAAATGAGGAATCGTTTAATTATTATTCTTTTGTATATTTAATAACAAGTATAATTCTTGGGCTTTTTTTTGCATTATTAGGATATTCGTTAGGGAGGATAGGATCATGAAATTTTTAAGAATTTATCTGGGAGAATCAGATCACTGTGGGCATGAATCAGCTTATAAACATATAGTTAAGTTATGCTATGATCATGGATTAAAAGGTGTAACGGTATTAAAAGGAGTTATGGGTTTTGGTGAAAAGCATCATGTGCATAGAGTTGACTTTTTTACTTTGAGTGAAGATTTGCCCATTATTATTGAAGTAATAGATGAAGAGGAAAAAATTCAAAGATTATTAAATGATGTAAAAAAATGCAATTTTGATGGGTTAGCAGTGTATTGGGATGTTGAATATATGAGGATAATTAAAGAAGAATAAAAGAATATAAAAAAGAAGCCCAATGGCTTCTTTTTTATATCAAGTTATTGTTTATGTATAATTCTTCTAAAGCTTCTTCTTTTAAATTTTCTAATAAAGTATCTATTTCACTGTTAGAGGCTTTTTTTTCCATAAATCCTAATTTTTTGTTTAGATAATTTTTTATAATTTTCATGTCTCTCCCTCCCCATTGTAATGTTTTCATCTTTATTATATATTTAATTTTATACAATTAGGTATCCGAACTATTATGTTATTTAACATTTATTATTTCATCTTCATTAATCAACAAGGATTTTATAAGGAGTAGACATGAATTTTTCAAATTATGTTAATTTTTATCGGATTTTTGATTTTTAGGTATACTATTAAAAAATTCTATAGATTTCATAATTATATTTTTTATTTCATTTTTTGTATAATCATAATTTTTTTCTCCATATTCTTTTAGAACAAAAAGATTAGTTAAAAGTTCAAATTCTTTTGGATAAGAAATCTTACATAATAATTCATAGGGAGTTAAATGTGAAAAGGATTTAAAAAATCTTTTTCTGATATATTTATATCCTTCTTCTATAATATATGGAATATCTTCTTTTTCAATTTTTTCTATAGAAAATTTTTTGATTTTTTTAATATCTTCTTTTTGATTTTTAAAGAATTTTTTTATAGCCATTATTACTAAAATTCCAAATAAAATTGATAATACTAAATATAGCCATTTTATAGGTTGATATAGTTTTACATAGGCTGATTTAGGTGAATTAGCAATTTCTCTAAATATATCTGTTATTTTTGAAGCAGAAATAGCGTTTATAGGTTTGTCTTTCTCTGTTAAATTGATAGAATTTTGCGATTTATTCACCATTGGCTCACGGCCTCTTTCCATATATGATATACCCGTTCCAATCAATAACAGAACAGAAAAAAATATTATCAAAGATATAACAACTTTCTTTTTTTCATTTTTTCCAAGTAATTTCCATATTATAATTGCCAAAATTATAGCGATAAACCCACCAATTGCAATATTTATTAAAATTATTGTATCCACTATTTTATTATTTAATAATATTGTTTTTCTTTCTTCTGGAGTGATGTTATTTGAAAATTTATCTTTTATTTTTTTTATTTCGGTTTCATCTTTTTTTTGGGTTAAGCTGTTTTCTAAATTTATTTCTTCAGCTCTTTTTTCATTTAGTAATTGTGTATCTGGAGAAAAATGTAATTCCTTAAAAGGATTATAATAATAATTAAAGTTTATCAGTGAAAATAATATGAATATTAGATATAATGAAATCACCATTATTTTATTTTTTTGATCTTTTAATAATTCAAATAAAGATAATAATAAAGCTATAAGAGGGAATAAAGGATTTATTAAATTTCTAAGTAAAATTAATGCAATCAGGAATAAAAATGTGAATCTAATGATATCTTTTTTGAAAGTATCTTTTTGAATTCCTGGTAGGTAATAGGATAATATGACTATTGCTATTATATTTAAACTATAGTATAAATTTTTTGAACCTGTTGCGTTTAAAAGGAAAAATGTAAACATAAATATTCCAAATAAAGCTAAAAAAGCTATATAATATGGCATACCAAATTTTCTTATTCTAATATACAGGAATGAAAACAATGTACCAAATATAAAAAGGACTAATCCTGAATTCCAATTAAATGGAATAAATGTCAAAAAGATTGAAATCAGATAAATCCATCTTTTTTTATTCATTCAATCACCCCTATATACTTTCAAAAATTTCAGTTAGAGAATTGTTTGGCGATATGAGACGGACGATAATATAATTTTCTTCGAGTAATATTGCTTTTTTTTCCAGTTCTTTTGCTTCGACTCTAAATATTTCATGTTCTTTTATATCAAGTTTTCCTTCATGTTCAATTCTAAACCCATACGGCATTATAAGCACTATAACTTTAGAAGTTCTGGCTCTCAATTTTATTAAATCCGGTATAATTTCATCAGTTAAATGAATGGAGATTATAATTACTGTATCTTCATATGTAAGATAAGGTAGTTCTTTTTTTAAAATATTTTCAAATGTATATGTGGGTTTGTTTATTCCTTCTACTATAGAAAGAATATCATAATAATCTATCCAATCATTGGAGGAAATCTTTTTAATATCCTTTCCAATAACAACTAAATTTACTTCCTGATGTTTAAGTTTTTGTGCTCTAATTATGCTTGCAGCAGCCTTTAGTGCGTATTCTTCATAGATTTTCCTTTCTTTTTTCCAGAAAATATTATTTTCTGGTATTCCAGCTGGGAGATTTAAATCTACAAACATAAATATTTTTCCAGTTGATGTATGCGAGAATTTTTTTACCATTAATTTATCATATTTTGCTGATATTTTCCAGTTTATTCGGTTCATTGGTTCATTATTATATTCATCTATATTTTCAACATATGTTACATCTTCTAATATTCTGATATTGGATTTTTCTCCTGGTAATAATTTTTTAAGACTTTCTTTGTTGAATTCGGAATATATGAATTCAGGTAAAACATCTATACTTTTATTAACCTTTATATTTTTCCAGAATTCAAATCCCAGAGGTGTTTTATAATTTATACTGATAAAACCTATTTCCTTTTTCCCTCTTGTGCCAAAAGAAGTTATGAAAACAATTTTTTTTGTTTCATGAGCAGCTAATTTTATTTTTTGATATGGAGGTCTTAGTCTACTTAATAAATTGGAAGGTGACAGCGTAATAGTAATTTCTTCATCAGAAGGGTTGTTTAATATTACCCTATATTCAATTTCTTCTTCTATAAAGCATTTTTCATATTCAAGGTCATAATTAACCTTCAAGCTTTCAAATATGCGTTTTTTTTGAATAAATTCATACCAGCTAAATATTATAAGAGACAAAAGAATGATTGTATAATTACTGAAATAGAATATATTAAGTATTATGGTAAATATACTTAATAGTACCAAACCTTTTATTTTATATTTCATACTATCATCTACTTTATTAGTTTTACTTCATTGAGTATATCCTTTATTAATCTATAAGAAGAAACTTTTTTAATTTTTGCTTCTGCTTTTAATATAATTCTATGTGATAAAACATAAGGAGCTATTTTTTTTATATCATCTGGTATTACAAATTCTCTTCCTTCAATTGCAGCTAAACTTTTTGAAAGCTGCATTAAAGCAATTGCACCTCTGGGGCTTGCGCCTACTTTTATATCTTTATGATTTCTTGTTCTGTTAACTATATCAACGATGTATTGCTTTATTTCATTTGAAACCAGAATACTTTTTATTTCTTTTTTTGAGTTTAGCAGTTCTTCTTCATTTGATACACTTTTAATTTCATAGATTGGATGCTTCATTTCTTGAGAAGAAAGCATGTTTATCTCATTTTCTATATCGGGATATCCAAGACTCAGTCTTATCATAAATCTGTCTAATTGTGCTTCTGGTAATGGGAAAGTCCCCTCAAATTCTATAGGATTTTGTGTTGCTATAACAAAAAAATTATTTTCTAATCTGTGAGTAATTCCATCTATTGATACCTGATTTTCAGCAAGAGATTCTAATAATGCAGATTGTGTTCTTGGAGTTGCACGGTTTATTTCATCACCCAATAAAATATTTGTGAAAATCGGTCCTTTTTTTAGTATAAATTCATTTTTATTTTTATCATAAATATATAATCCTATTAAATCATTTGGTAGTAAGTCAGGAGTAAATTGTATTCTTTTAAATTCAAGATCAAATGACTTTGCCAGAGCTCTGGCGAGCATGGTTTTTCCTGTTCCTGGAACATCTTCAAGTAAGACATGACCATTTGAAAGAAATACTGCTAAAACCATTTTTATTTTTTCTTCTTTTCCTTTGATTACAATTTCAACATTATTTACAATCTTTTTAGCTAAAGTAGCAGTTACCATAATGCACCCCTTTCATTCCCATTTCAACATACGTTCTTTGGTTTTCTTTATTTCTCTTTTTATAAGATATATGGTTAAAAAAAGCAAAAATAATGGAAGAACAGCTCCAATAAGATGATATAAAAGAGTTGAGTCAAATAAGAAATCAATTAATTGTTCTTTTATTTCTATATTTTTTAAAGAGGAAATATATAAATTTCCTGGCAAAAATATTCCAAGTCCAAGTCCAAGAATAATGCCTTCAAGATAAAAAACTTCTTTTCCACTTATAATATTTTTTTGGGATAAATCTCTTTTAGGATTTTTTAAATAAAGACTAATTCCGAGTATGGAAGAATACATAATTATTAAAATTACTGGAATAATACTCCAAAAAACCTCTATAGATGCTTTTCCTGATAAATATATTAATACTGTTATAGCAATATACTCAACAACGTATATTATAAAAGGCATAAATGCTTTTGAAAAAATTAAATGTCCTATTTTGATAGGGTATAATTTTGGTACTGGCCATAATTTTCCTTCATATGAAATGGCATAAATAGCAACCATTGCAGCATAAATAGCAGCGATCATAACAAAAATAATACTTATCATATCAAGTGATGTAGAAGAAAACATAAATATTATTGGAAAAAATAAAGGATATAATAAAAGGAAAAACGTTTGTGAATCTCTAAAAAGCAGTTTAAAATCTTTTTTTAATATTGGGAATTTTGAACTTTTAAACTTAATTTCTGCTTTTTTCTTTTTTCCCTTTTTTCTTGATACAGAAAATTCAAGTGTATTTGATAAGTTATAAATTATATAAGATAATATAAGTATAGTTGAATACAGCAAAATCAAGAAAGGGATACTACCTTTCATTACGTTAATTACCCATGTGTGAGGCCAGAAAATATTTAAGATTATATTTGACATTTTTTCAAGGGCGTTGGCTAACTGAGAAGGAGGAGTATTTGCAAAGTTTGGGAGTAAGTTGCTAATTCCAACATAGAAAAAAATACTTATAAAATACATAATCATTGTCCAGCGCTTAGCAGACGTTTTTGTTAAAAATTTTGAAAATAATATACCTCCTAAATTTGAAATTAATAACAATAGAATTAAAAATCCAATGCCTCCAAGTATGCTGAAAATAATACTATTTTTAGCTATTAAAGCATAAACTGCAAAAATTGGTATCATCATTCCCAGAGGAAGCCCGGCCATTATTAAACTATCAATGGCACTTGCTATATATATCGATGAACGCCTTATTGGCATAGAAAGCAACAGTTGAGTCATTTCACTTTCATATAAATTTGCAACAATAGCAGGTGAATAATTTAAGAAAAACATGAATCCCATAAGTAGAAACCACATTCCAAAAATCACATCTAAAATAGTCCAGGGCAAATTTATACCTAATTGAGAAAACGGAATGTTTAATTCTTTAAACATAAAATACATCATCGGAGCGAGAGAACCTCCAAATATTATAGCAGGGAGTATATAAGCCATTAAAGCTCCCCATGGACCTCGCTTTTTATATGTGCCATCTTTTTTCTGTTTCGGTCTTAATTTATTTTGATATGAATATTTTAATATTAATATAATCTTATTTTTCATTAGATCCCCCCTATAATTCCTTTATTATATCATCTAATTCCCCAGCACCTGTTAATTCAAGGAATAAATCTTCAAGAGATTGTTTTTCACCAGTTTTTGATAGGCTTTTTAATTCTTCTAATGTTCCTTCAGCTATTAAATTACCACTTGATATTATACCAATTCTATCACACATTTTTTCTGCAATCTCAAGAATATGTGTTGTCATAAATATTGTTGCACCTTCATGAGCGTATTTTTCTATTAACATTTTTAAGATTTTAGCAGATTTTGCATCGAGGCCAACTGTAGGTTCATCTAAAAAAATAATTTTTGGTTTCCTCATTAATACAGATGCTACCATTAACTTTTGTTTCATTCCATGAGAATAATCTCCAATAAAAGAATCAAGATAATCAATTTCAAAGGCATCACAGATTTCATCAAGCCTTTTTTTTGCATCATCTTTTCTGACTTCATATATATCCATAATAAATTCAATAAATTCCGATCCTTTTAAGTTTTCATACATTTTTGGTTCGTCAGGAACTACTCCGATATTAGCTTTGATTTTAATTTCATGTGTTTTCATATTCATTCCAAGAATTTCGATATTTCCATCTGAAGGTTGTAATGTTCCGGTTAGCATCCTTATAGTAGTGGTTTTTCCTGCACCATTTGGGCCTAAAAAACCATAGATTTCTCCGGGTTTGATATCAAGGTTTATGTTATTTACCGCAGTGAAATCCCCAAATTTCCTCACCAAATTCCTTGCTTTAATCATAAGTTGCACCTCCGTTTAAAAATTGAATTTATTTTTTATATAATTTAAATGGCTTCTGCCAATTTTCAGTTCAGTTCCATTATCAAGTTCTAAAATATAATCCCGAACAAAAAATTTTTTAAATTTTTTTATATGTTCAATTGAGACAATATAACTTTTGTGTATTCTAATAAATTTTTCCGGGTCTAATTTCATTTCTAAATTTTTTAAAGTATCATCATAGTAATATTCCTGATTTTTTGTACATAAAAAAACATATTTATCCTCTGCCTTGAAGTAATATACATCAGTTTCTGGAATTATTAATATAATATCTCTGTCTTTTACCGAAAATTTATTTATGTATTGTATATTAATATTATCTAATATTTTTTTAGTTAATAACTTTTTTCTTTCCGTTGTTCTATCTATAGCTATTTTTAATCGTTTTAAATCAAAAGGTTTTAGTAAATAATCTATAGCATTTTCTTCAAAAGCTTTTATAGCATATTCTTGATATGCCGTTATAAAAATCACAAGTGGTTCATAAGATAAATTTTTTAAAATTTCAAAACCACTTTTTTCTGGTAGATTAATATCAAGAAATAATAGATCAGGTCTTTTTTCTTCTATTAAATCAATGGCTTCGTCACCATTTTTGCTTTCACCTATTATTTCAATGCTTTCAAAATTTTCCAGCATTTTTTTTAATCTATTTAAAGATCTCTCTTCATCCTCGATTATAATACATTTAATCATTATATTTCCCCCATATTTTGTATTGATATAATAACTTTTATACCTGATGGATTATTTTGATATATATTAAAATTAGCATTATTTTTATATATAAGATTTAGTCTATTGATAACACTTGAAATGCCAAAGCCATATCTTATATTTTCAACTTTTCCTATACCATTATCAGATATTTCTATTATAAATAAAGTGTTTTTTAGATGTATATTTATATTTATAAAACCGCCATTTTTTTTTGGAGCAATGCCATGGATTATGGCATTTTCCACCAAAGGTTCTATAATTAGTGTAGGAATTTTATAATTTAAAGTTTTTTTATCAATATTTATATAATATTTTAATCTATCTCCAAGTCTCACTTTTTCAATTTCAAGATATTTTGTTACTATATTTAATTCATCTTCAACAGTACAAAAATCTTTGTCTGAAGAGTATAATATTTTTCTATATATGTCTGAAAGATTTATAATAATTTGTTCAACTTTTTCAGGAGATTCATATGCCAGATCTATTATAGCATTCAATGTATTAAAAAGAAAATGCGGGTTTATTTTAGCTCTAAGCGCTATTAATTCTGATTTTAACTTTTCGCTTTTTAATTTTTCGTTTTCAATGATTTTAATTCTGAGTTTTCTATATATTAAAATTATTGATACAATTAAAAAAATAAGTATAATATTAACAATTAAAAATAAGTATTTATATGAAGGGGAAAGATTAAATGATAATAAATTTGACATAATATATTCTGAAATAACTATACCAGAAAAAAAACTAAAAATCAAAATTAAAAATTGTAAAATTTTTCTTAAAAATTGTATTTCGATTTTTATAAACGAATACAACAATTTTTCCAGTAAAAAATATATTATTCCAATTGAATTAGAAAAAATTTCGGCAATTATTAATCCATGCCAGAAATTAAAATAAGGAGAAAAAATATATATGAGAATTAATATAAATATAGAACTTATCTGATTTTCTATTAAAATAATGTGCAATTTTTTATTTTTCATAATATATCAACCTATAATAGTTTGGATATTCTTTTAATTTTTTTAATAAAGATTTTGCTTTTTCTTTATTATCTAATTCATATATCCGGTATAATTTATACAATACTTCACCAAAGTTAAATTTATTTTTGAAATCATCATTCACTCTAATATAAATATACTCAAAATCATTAATAAAAATTTCTCTCGCAAAGTCATATGATAAAATTTCAAATGCGGTTTTTCCTCTTATATATCGATATATGAGGTTGTCAAAATTCTCTTTGACAACCTCTTTCATTTCCAGCATTCCACTATAAAGATAATAATATTTTAAAGGTAAAAACCATTCATGTTTTGCTTTTTTAACCAATACACTCCCATGGATTATTTTATTTAATCCATTTTTACTCGATTCTGTAATATTTAATATCTTATTTAATTCAGCCTTATTTAATTTATCAAAATTATTCAGATAGTAATTTAATATATTTTCTGAAAATACGTATGAAGAAAGTAAAAGTAATATAATTATAATCCGTTTTTTCATTAGAACCCCCAGATAATTCCCGCTCCAAATGAATAATAATAGTTATAATTAGGCACATTATCCGTTATTTGATATTCTCCTTCAATTTTCCAGTTTTCGGGTGAATAATTATATGTGAATTTACCTTCTATTACAACACTTAAGAATTCCATTAGATTTAAATAAATTTTAGCTCTTGGGGAAATAGAAACTTCTTCTCTTTTTAATTGTACCACATATGGAACAGAATCAATATTATTTACAATATCATCAATAGATTTTCCATTTCTTGATTCATCAACTTTTTTACTTACAATAGTTTCTCCGCCACCCAGGCCAATTCCAACATCAATATTTATTATGTTTAAATTAATTTGTTTTCCGAAAGTGAAATATCCTTGAGAAACATATAATTTATAATTTCCGTTTGTAGTTTCACCACTATAACCTTCTCCACCAAAGTAAGAACCGCCTGGTATTATACCAAAGCCGCCACCACCTTGTAAAATTAATTCATCGAAAGATAAATAATCTTTTAAAGGGTTAATCTGTTTTACCTGATCTTTAGGAATGTAATTAAGTATATATCCACCGCCACCAAAATTAATTGAAAATATTGAAACAGAAAATATCAGAGTAAAAATTAAAATCATTTTTTTCATACTATACACCTCCTCAATATTTTATAATTTGAATATTTTTATTTGAATTTATCTTACCAGTATTATTTTTATTCATTTTCACTGTTATATTTTCTGAAATAGAATTTATTTTAATATTTCTAGAATCATTCCATGTATCCAGAAAAAAGATATTGCCACTTATAGATATGCTATCAAGATTTATATTTTTTAGCATTTTAGCCTTTATGTCTAGAATCAGTGAAACACTATCAACATTTAAATTTTTTGCAAAAATATTTCCATTGATTCTTATACTTGTTCCATCAATATTTAGAGTATTTCCAATAAAGATGAATGTATTTTTTAGTATAATATTAGTTCCAGATATTTCTGCAATATTACTATTTACATTGCCATTTACCGTTATATTTAATCCGTTTATTTCAATATTTTCATATGTATATTTAGTTCCAATAATTATTTCGAGATATCTGTTTCTACTTCCGCTATTTAAAATTAATTCTTTATCTCTTTTTTTAATTAATATTTTAGATGGATAATATATTTGTGTGGCTTCAGGATCGAATTTTATATTTACATTTAAACCATCAATTTTTATTTCTTTAATATCTTTTAAATCCATGGTTTTATCTGGTATTACCGAATAATCGTTAATACTATATTCTGTAATTTGAAGTGCCATTAAAATAAAAACGATTCCAACTAAAGGTAAAAGATACCAGTATTCTCTCATGTTATCACCTCCATTTTCATTATATATGAAAAATGTTTTGATATAAAATTTTTTTTGATATATTGTCAATTTATATGTATAATATGCCTGTAAAATAAAATGAACTGAGAAATCAGTTCATTTTAATAAAAAAAAGAAAAAGATAAAATATTATAAAAAATGAGCTGATACTTCAGCTCATTTTAGTTTTAGCAGTTTTTTTATAAATAATTCATTTTTAGTATTTTCAAAAGGATTACCTGTAAATATTACATAGTTTTTATTAAGAATAAATCCTCTCTCTTTTCCTTTATATAAAATTATTTTCCCATCATTGAAATATAAATTATTGATTTTTTGATTTTTAAAACTTTTATCTGTAACTTCAAATTTCGAAGGTATTAATTTTAATACCGTGTTATTTATTTCATCTAATACTATACCAACTTTTTTACTTCTTGCAAAATCCTGGATTTTATTAAACAAAGTTTCATCTTTTAATAAGCTTGAACTTATTATAACAACTTCTGAATTTTCAATAGAACTTGTTAAATAATATTTGTCTTTTAAAAATCCAATCTCTACACCAGATGAATAAATTTTTATTCTATTTTTTAGTTCTATAACATTTTCATACCATAATATATTATTAATATATAACTTCAAATTAACGTTATTTGTGTTTGGAGTGTTTAAAATAGAATTTATTAATGTTTTTGAATAACCGTTTATTACTAATGTATTTTCAAAGTTTAGTTTATCATTAATAAAAATTTTTATATGAGCTTCTTTTGATTCTTTTGATATATTGTAAACATAAAATTTAAAAGGATTTTTTGCGTTTTTATAAAGTATATTTTTAGGTGTAGAGAAAATTCTAATACTATCTTGTGGTTCATACCATATTGCACTTGAAACTATTTTATCTCCATCATCTTGAATAAATTTAGCAAATGCATAGAAATATGCAGAATCAACATTAATTTTAATTTCTTTTTTGAAATTTGAAGGTAAATTATTGTAAATATATGTGTGATTTGGCGTATATATTTCAAGAGTTTTAACATTTTCTTTATCAGGATCTGTATAATATATATTTAGCGAAACTTCCTGTGGCTTTTTTGTATAATAAAAAACATCGCCCATTTTTGCCTTACTAGTTTCAAGCCATATTTGTACATTTTTATCCTCTGTTCCATAACTTTTTCTTTTAAAAAAAGCATTTAATATATCTTTTTTATTTCTTGATTTTGCCCAGATTGCTGTTCTTGAATCATTTGCAGCTCCCCAATTAGCACTATGATTATCCTGACCTACAGTAGCTCCAACATGCCACCCCATTTTTAAAGCTGTGATGTAATTAGAAAACATTTCGTCATTTATTGTATCGTTTTTTGCCCAACTACCATTTCCAACTTCAATCATGTTAATATATAAATCTGCTTCTGGATAATATTCGAAATTTTTGAATGTTCCAAACATAGAAATTGGATGATTGAATTGAGCCAAAGCTTTTTCGTTAATCAACCATTTATAAAAATCTTCAGTGGTAGTGTTTATATTTCTACTTGTCCAATTTTTAGATTCAAAAACATTAATATGACCACTACCAGAAGTCCATTCAAAACCGGCCAATGCTGTAAATTTATTTGTTGTTTCTTTATTTGCCATTTCTTTCATAACTTCAAATTTATTTCTACCTTTATATTTTGCTTCAAAGTAATATGCGTGATCAGTAACAGCAAGAAAATCAATGTTTGCAATATCTCTTGCATATTCGTAAGCATCGCTTGGTATGGTGCCAGGTTCTCCATCTGAAAAAGACGTATGAGAATGAGGATTTCCAAATAATACAATTAAATTATTGGAAAAAGTAAATGTTATAATAGAAACCAAAATAAATATCCAGACAAAAAAAGTTTTTCTCATAAAACTCCCCCTTTTCTTTATTATAACATAGCATTATATCATATTTTTGCTCTTTCTAAAATAGTAGAAAAGTTTTATTGAAACATTTATTATAAATCTGTTTTAATTAAAATAATTTAGACAGTTTAAATTTAATAATGAAAAAAATTCATTAATGAGCATACTCACGCATACTGATAATAAAATTATATAACCGTGAAAATTTTATCATACTTATAAAAATTCAAGGAATTTGGAACTTTTATTTTCTTAATACATAAAGTATAATAATATTTGGATTTAAATTTCAAATGTAGGGGGTAGAATTATGAGTATAAATGTGTATTCTGAAGTAAAGGATTTAAAAAGAGTACTTTTACACAGACCAGGACTTGAATTGGAAAATATGGAGCCAGATTTATTAGAAGAACTTTTGTTTGAGGATATACCATATTTAAAAAAAGCGCAACAGGAGCACGATTATTTTGCAGAAATTCTCAGAACAAACGGAGTTCATGTTGAATATATTACAGATTTATTGGCAACAGCTTTAAGTGAAGAAAATATAAAAAAAGAATTTGTAGATGAATATTTGTTTTTGAGCGAAGTAAAGAATGAATACATATTAGAAGCTTTGAAAGACTATTTGTTGAGTTTTGATACGAAACAAATGATAAATAAAATTGTTAGTGGAATAAGGATAAATGAATTTAAATTAAGAAAAGAGAATTTTTCCACAAAAGTAAGAATGAATAAGCAATTTTATTTATTGCCTCTTCCAAATCTTTATTTTCAAAGAGATCCAGTAGCTTTTGTTGGGAAAGGTATTGTTATAAATAAGATGATGACAAAGGCAAGAAGAAGAGAATCTTTATTTATGAAGTATGTTGTAAAATACAACAGAGATTTTAAATCCACACCTGTATATTATGATATGAGCTATTATTTTGCTATAGAAGGTGGAGATGTTTTAGTTTTAACGGATAAGGTTTTGGCAATAGGTATTTCTCAAAGAACAGAACCAGAAGCAGTGGAAATATTAGCCAAAAAACTTTTTTATGAAACTGATGAGAGTTTTGATACAATACTTGCAATAAATATTCCTAAAAAAAGAGCTTATATGCATCTCGATACTATTTTTACAATGATAGATAATGATAAATTTTTGGCTCATTCAAAATTAGAATCCAGTTTATTAGTATATGTGATAAAAAAAGGAAAAGATGATTTGGAAGTTATAGAGGAAAAAATGTCATTAGAAGAAATTTTGCAGAAATACATGAATAATGGGAAAATTAAAATATTAAAATGCGGAGGAGAAGATGAAATTGCTGCTAAAAGAGAGCAATGGAATGATGGTTCTAATGTTTTAGCCATAAAGCCCGGAGTCGTAATAGCATATGATAGAAATTATGTAACAAATACATTATTAAGAGAAAATGGAATTAATGTTATAGAAATTCCTTCAAGTGAATTATCAAGAGGTCGTGGAGGGCCAAGATGTATGTCCATGCCTATGAATAGAGGAAAATAAACAATAATATTTTAATAATAGGAGGTGTAGGTGTGGGAACAAATAAGGTTTTGGGTTTATTTGCGTTAACGATGATTGTTATTGGTTCTATGATTGGAGCTGGAATTTTTAATTCACCTGCTGATTTAGGTAGTGTGGCAAATCCAGGAGCTATTTTAATTGGTTGGTTGATAACTGGTTTTGGGGTATTTTCGCTTGCTATGGTTTTTCAGTTTTTGTCTTATAAAAAGCCGGAGCTTGAGGGTGGAATTTATTCTTACGCCAAAGAGCAATTTGGTGAATTTGTAGGATTTAACTCTGCATGGGGATATTGGTGGTCAGCATTACTGGGAAATATAGCTTTTTTTGCTGTTATAATGAAAATATTAAGTGGATACTTTCCGGTTTTAGAAGAGAATAAACTTATTGCTTTGATTTTTTCAAGTATTATTTTATGGGTATATCATTTCTTAATTGTAAGTGGAATAAGAACTGCTGGAGTTACAAATGCGATTTTAACTATTTTAAAATTAATACCATTGTTTTTAGTAGCAATACTTTCAATATTTGCTTTTAATCCTGATCTTGTAAAAGATATATTCTTTTCAACAAAATTAGCAGCAACAGGAGAGACTTCTTCAATATTTAGTCAAATAAATAATAGTTTTGGTACTATGTTATGGGCATTTATTGGGATTGAAGGTGCAGTTGTATTATCCAATAAGGCAAAATCACAAAAAGATGTTGGTAAGGCTACTGTAATAGGATTTCTTATTACTTTAGTAATATATATATCTGTTTCAGTATTTACAATGGGAGTTGTTCCTCCAGTTGAATTAGTAAATTCAACATCACCACTTGGAACTGTTTTAAGTAAAATAATGGGTAAAACTGGTCAATATATACTTGATTTTGGATTCTTATTCTCAGTATTTGGTGCATTATTAAGCTGGTTGTTATTGACTGCTGAAATTCCATATATCGCTTCAGTTAAAGATAATGTATTTCCAAAAAGATTTGCTGAACAAAATGAGCACGCAACACCTGTTTTTTCCTTAACTATAACCAATATAATCACTCAAATATTCTTGTTATCTTTGTTGTCAGATACACTTCAAAATGTATATAATACTATATTTTATATAGCAACTACGACAATATTATTGCCCTATTTATTTTCAGCAATTTTTGGAGTTAAAGTGGCAAGTGAAGAACAAAGTGGATTATATAAATTTTTTGGTTGGATTGCGGTTATTTATACAGCATGGGTAATATATGCGGTTGGGTGGATATATATTATTACAGCATTGGTAATTTACTCATTTGGTATATTTGCTTATCCTATAGCAAAACGCGAAAAAGGAGAGAGTTTAACTGGCACTCAAAAAATAATTTATTCTATTATGTGGATAATTTCTATTGTTGTTATAATTTTGGTTGTAACTGGAAAATTAACTGTTTAAAAAACACCCCGTTATGGGGTGTTTTTTTGAATATGAGTTATTTTATCCATAATGTTTCATAAGGTAATACTTCAATAATTAAATGTCCTGATTCAGCATTAATCAACTTGTTTGATAATAAATCTTTTGGTTTTTCTGAATAAATATTTTTGACATTTATAACGAATTTTTCATTTGATACATTTGTTATGACAAGTATCCTTTCATTTTCATATTCTCTGATGAAAGAAAAAATTCTATTGTCTAAAAACAAAATTTTCTGATTTCCTTTTGGGTTAAACGCTTTTTGATTAATTCTTATTGACAGCATATTTTTCATGGAGTTAAATATTTTATATCTGAATGATTTTTTATCAGTCAGTTCATTTTCAAGAGTATCAAAATTTAGTTTTTCTCTATTTATACTTCTATTTATACCACTGATTTTAACACCTTCATAGTAATTTCTTGACCCCAATAGACTATGTATGTATATTCCAGGAACACCTTTCAATGAAGAAGCTATAGCATATGCAGAAACAAATTTTCTAATATTTAATTCCATATCCTCACTTTCTTCATATAATGCATCAAAGTAATTTATATTTAATTCATATGGTGATTTGGAACCATCGGGATTACTTTTATATGAGACTAATCCATTATTTTTTAAAGTATGAGTTACCAAGTAATCTATTTCTTCATCTTTTAATATACCTTTTGCTGGCATTAAGCCTATTCCATCATGTGAAGCCAAAAAATTAAAAAATGTAGTTTTATCGCTTGGTGTTTCCAGTTTATCCGCCCAATGGGAAATATAATATGCATTTTTTGATAAAAAAGAGTGTAAAACAAGGGGGGGTAATGAAAAATTATAAACCATTTGAGCTTCATTATATCCATTTCCAAAATACGAAATATTTTCTTTATGTGGAACGTTGGTCTCTGTTATTAAAATTACATTTTTAGCTGTAAGGTTGAGAATATCCCTGAATAGTTGAATCATTTTATGTGTTTGTTCTAGATGAATACATGATGTTCCGATTTCTTTCCACAAATATCCTATAGCGTCTAATCTTATTAATTTAGCCCCTCTTTTAGCATAAAAGAGTAATATTTCAACAATTTCTAAAAATACATCTTTTGACTTATAATTTAGATCGATTTGATCTTCACTAAATGTAGTCCATATATGCTTTTTTCCATTAGCTGTATCATATATATGTAGCAAAGGCAAAGCTCTAGGTCTTGTTACAATTTTTAGCTCTTCAACAGGAGTTTGTTCAATAAAATAGTCTTTGTATTTTTGATTTCCTTTTAAATATTCTTTAAACCATGCACTTTCTTTAGAAATATGATTTATAACAGCATCAAACATTAAATTATAATCTTTAGATAAAGATTCAATATCTTTCCATGTACCCAAATTTGGATTAACCATTTTGTAATCTATTACAGAAAATCCATCATCGGAAGAATACGGGAAAAACGGGAGAATATGAACTGTATTTATAATACCCTTTACGTGTTTGTTCAAAAAATTATGGAGGGTTTGAAGCGATTTTTCTCCTTTTTTTTGTATGGAGTCGCCATAAGTTATTAAAATAATATCCTTTTCTGTTAAATTAATATCTTCATCTGAAATTTTGTATTTTTTAATTAAATCCATTAATTTAATATAAATTTCGTTAGCTTCATCATGATACAAAAATTTTAGTTTATCTAGAATTTCTTGAGACATATTAAACACCTCGATTTAGAATTTCTTTGGTTTTATAACGTTTTTTAATTTATTAAAATGTTCATCATTGAATTTTTTTGAAACAACTATATTATATAGTAATTCAACGATATACATTTCTCCAATTCTGTCATGTGTAAACTCATTTTCTGAAGGATCACTTGGTGTTGTATAAATAACATCATGAACTACAGTGCTTAGTGGAGAGGCAACGCCGGATGTTATTGCAACTGTATAAGCTCCAGCATCTTTAGCAATTTGAGTGGATTTGAAAACATCTCTTATATATCCTGAATGACTGATAGAAATAACCATGTCATTATTGGTTAGGTTTGCACCAACAATAACCTGCATATGAGGGTCAGAATATGCAGTTGCAGCTAAACCAAGAGCAGCAAATTTCAAAGAACTATCCAGCGCAACAGGGAATGATCTACCAACAGCAAAGAAGATTAATTTTTTTGAGTTTAGAATCTTATCAGCCACTTTTTCAAGTAAAGTTTTGTTTAGATTTTTATATACAGTATTTAAGCTATTACAGATTTTATTATGGAATTCTGAAAATAAATCTTTTTTATCATTAATGTTTATAGATGGCTCTGATAATTCTTTTGCAAGTGCAATTTTAAAGTTTTGATATCCTGTAAAACCTAATTTTTTTATTACTCTATATACGGTAGTTTCGCTAACTTCAGACCAATTGGCTAATTCTGTTATGCTGTAATGAATAACATCTGGAGCCCTTTCTATAATATAATCTGCAACTTTTTTTTCTCTTTTAGTCAGAGAATTATATATTCCTTTTATCTTGTTAATTATCATAAAATCACCTCTCGATTTGAGGGTTTACTCTTTTACGCCCCCTGCGGTTAATCCACCTGTCAAATATTTTTCCATCATCATAAACATTACCACTACTGGAACTGCAGTAACAACAGATGCAGCCATCATTTTTGCCCATATGGCGTGTTCTGAATTGAAAATTTCATTTAATCCCAGAGGTAATGTATAAAATTCTGGGAATGGTCTTACAAAGATGGAAGCAAACAAAAATTCATTCCATGCTATCATAAAAGCGTAAATATATACAGTAATAATTGCAGGCAAAGATAGAGGAATAATTATTTTTGTAATAACTCCCATTCTTGTTGAACCATCTATAATAGCAGCTTCCTCGATTGATCTGGGAATGGTTCTAAAATAATTTCCAAGCATATACAGAGAAACCGGTATAGTTTGAACAATGTATATAACAAATAACGCAAAAGCAGATGATAGTCCAGAAGAAGTTAGACCTATTTTAACAAAGATTTGATAAAGTGGGACTGCTAATATTGTACCACCAAAAAGATAAACAATCAATACACCTCTTTGAATAGTTCCTCTACCTTTAAAGTCTATTCTACTAAAAGCATAGGCGCCAAATACGGAAAGTATTAAGCTCACCAGAGCACTTAATCCAGCTAGTACTAAACTGTTTCTAAAAAAACGTAAAAATGGGAAAGACTCTTTTTTTCTTTGCGCTTCAATTTGAGCTAAAACAGTTTCCTGCTGTTCCTTAGGCAGGGTTTTAATTATTTCCAGTAATTGTTGTTGTTCGTTGCTTAATTCTTCCCGTAATGATTTTTTAAATCCTAAAAGAATTGCATATGTATCTAGTGTAGGTCTTTCTGGGATTATTCCAGGTTCAAACGCATCGGTATCATGTCTGAAAGAAACAGAAACCATCCAGACAAAGGGATAAGTTATAAAAATTACCAGGATTATTATTGAAAACCAGAAACCTAAAAACTTTAAAAGGTTTTTTCTTTTTACCATTTTAACACCTTCTTTACATATAAACCAATCAATGAGATCATGATGATAAATAATATAGTTGCAATTGCAGCAGCAACTCCTTGCTCAGGAATACCAGAAAAGGCTTTTTCGTAAATATATATTGGCAAAGTATTAGCGAATTTAGACATAAGATATACTTCGTCAAATTTATAAAAATTCCATATTCCTCTCAATAGAGCAACAGAAGCGATAACAAAATATAATTCTGGTAATGTAATATAAAGGAATTTCTGCCAATCGCTTGCTCCATCAATTTCTGCTGCTTCATAATAGTCCGATGGAATAGATTGTAATCTTGAAAGAAGCATTAAATAAACAAAAGGGAAATTACGCCATATATTAAAAATAGAAACAACCCAGAAAGCGTTATTGGGATTATTTACAAAATCATTTCCAGGATTCATTCCGAAATTAGCTAAAAATTGCATTAATGGTCCGTCTATAGGAAGAAATATATATTTCCATGCAAAGACTATAGCAATTAAAGGAGTAACATAAGGTAATAATATTAAAGCTCTTACTATATTTCTTCCTGGAAACTCTCTATTCATAAGTAAAGCCACACCTAAACCAACCAAGATGCTTCCAATAACGGTTGTTAAAGTAAATAGAATAGTAATTCCAAAAGATTTCCAGAATGAACTGTCAAATAATATTTCTTTATAATTTTGCAGTCCAACAAATTTATTTGGAGTATCAGAAATAGATACCTCGAAAAAACTTAAATATATATTATAAAATACAGGATATAGTATTAATAAAGAAATCAAAATAACTGTTGGCAATACCAATTTCCAACCAAATCTCGCATCTTTTTCGCGTAAAGATAAAACCGCCATCTTTGAACCTCCTTTTTAAAAAAAGGGGGAATACTTCCCCCTTTTATGAAAAAGACTTAAAATATTAAATGATACTAAATTATTTACCCAGAACTTTTTCTGCTTCTTTTTGAGCCCACATTGCAGTTTGTTGTGGTGTCCAATCATTAGCAAACATATAATTAATAGCCTTACCTATAACGAAATTAGCGCTTAATTTACTCATATCTGTTATAACTTTTCCATTTATAAATTCAAATCTTTCTACAGAATCAAGTGCAGCAACAATTTCTGCGATTTTTGCTTTTCCGTATCTTTCTAATACAGGATTATCTAAGAAAGCATCACTTTCTGCAATAGATTTTCTTGTAGGATTCATTCCACCTGGTGCCATATGTACCCAGTAAACATAATTTTTATCTGACATTAAGAATTTAATAAATTTTTCAACTTCATCTTTATTTGCATTTTTTGTTATTCCAAGAGCAACAACCTGTCCATAAGATGTAGGTCTTGTATTTATCATCTTATTTGCGAATCCAGTATTTTTAACCAATTGTGGATTGAATTTGTTTATTCTTCCTTTTTGAACTTCTTCAACTGCAATATCATCCATAATATATGTTGAATAGAATATCATGGCAGTTTCTCCATTTAAATAACCTTTTAATGCATCTAAAACTGTTGTAAAACCAGGTTTTGAATATTTACCTAATTCTTTGTAGAAACGAAATGCTTCGATCATTTCAGGAGTATTAAATGTTATATTTCCATTTTCATCAATAGGTCTTGCACCATTTGCCAGTGCAACTTCCGTAAATACCTGTTCGGCATAAGCATCTGCTTTTTTAGGTAAAATAATACCATATACTCCTTTTTTAGGATTGTTTAAAACTTTTGCAGCTAAGGCTATATTATACCAGGTTATAGGATCCCCCAGATCTTGTGAATCGAACATATCTTTCCTATACCATATTCCCTGTACCCAGGCTGTAAAAGGAATTGCATAATATTTTCCTTTTCCATTACTCAATAATCTTGCAGCACCATTATAAATATCACCAAGGTCACTGATGATTTTTGTTGATAAATCTTCATCCAGAAAATTTTGAGACCCCAATAAAATCATTGGTTCAATTCCAGCTTCTAATACATCAGGTAAAGTTCCTGCATTTTTTGCAATAGGTATTTGCTTTAATAAATCATTTTCTTCTACAGGAACAACTTCTACATCAATACCCGTTTGAGCTTTAAAAATAGTTGCTAAAGCTCTGATTCTTTGCATTCTGTTTGATTCAACTTCAGTTGTCCAGAATGTGATTTTTGCAAAAATAGAAGTAACCAACAATACGGCTAACATTAATACAATAATCTTTTTCATGCCAATACCCCCTTATGAAGAATTCTTTTTTTTAAAAAATAATTAAAAAGAAAATTTTCTTTTTAATTATACAATAAAAAAAATTTTTTATCAATCGAAAAAAAAGCGGTTAATAATGATAAGAATAAATTTAAGCAGATTAAAGTCTATTAATGAAATATTTCTAAATTTTTTAAAATAAAAAAAGGTATATAATAAATTTATGGTATAATTATTTTGAAAAATTAAATCAAAGGGGGAATTAAAGTGGAATTATTAAATCCAAAAAATGCTCCGAAAGCTGTTGGTCCATATTCTACTGCTGTAAAGAGCAATGGCTTTATTTTTGTATCAGGTCAATTACCTATTATTCCAGAGACTGATGAATTTATACAGAGAGATATAAAAAAAGCCACCAGAGTTATATTAACTAATATAAAAAATATTCTGGAAGAAACTGGAAGTAGTCTTAATAAAGTGGTTAAGGTGAATGCATATATGACAGATTTATCGAAGTTTAATGAATTTAATGAAGTTTATGCTGAAATTTTTGAGGGGCATAAACCAGCAAGAGCAGCTGTTCAGGTTGCTGCTTTGCCAAAAGGTGCAGATATAGAAATAGAAGTTATAGCAGAAGAATAGTCAAACGGATATCCGTTTGACTATTAATTTTATGACGGGTATATAAATTTTTGAGCAGCATTATGACTAATATTATTTATTTACTCTGTTTTCAGCAGCTATTATGCCTTTTTCGGTTTTTTCTATTAGTTTTTTTAAATCTAAATTAGTTTTTGAAGTTAATTGATTATACATATATCCTATTGCTTGCATATCGATTTTAGCATAAAATAAAGGAGAGCCTTCTTTTTCGCTTCTATTTCTTAGCAAATAACTGGGGTGAAATGTTGGAAAAATATATATTCCTCCATACCATTCTTTAAATCGGCCTCTATGTTTTGTTATTGGAACAACCTGCTTTAAAAAATAATTTAATGCTGTTGATCCCAAAGCTACAATTATTTTAGGTTTTATTACTTCTATTTGGGCGATTAAAAAATGACTGCATTTTTCCATCTCGTCGGTTGTTGGAACCCGATTTTTTGGAGGGCGACATTTTACAACGTTGGTAATATAAAATTGCTCTCTAGGCACTTTTGCAATATCCTTTAATAATTTATCCAGTAAATTTCCAGCTCTTCCAACAAAAGGTCTTCCCTGTAGATCTTCATTTGCACCAGGGCCTTCTCCAATAAGCATAATTGGAGAATTTTCATTTCCTTCACCAATTACAACATTTGTTCTTGATAAACTTAATGAACAATTATTGCAGTTTTTTATTCTTTCATTTATTAATTCTAAGTTTTCTGATTTTATCATAAGTATACCACCACCTTAGAAAATGTTTATGTCTACACCTTTTTCTTCTGTATATCCAAAAGATTTTTCTGGTATATCTGTAATAAAAAATTTTAATTCAAAACTTTTTAAAGAAAACTGTGGAAGCATTTTTACATCTCCTTTAAAATAGATTGACCAACATATTATTCGTTTGTTTATTTCAAATTGGGTAAAGTTCCAGACATTATTTTTAATATCATAAATGAAAGATATTTTTGCCCAATTATATTTTGATGATGTGTCATATCCTATACCTGTTTTTAAATATTCATTTTCAATATCATAATCAAGATTTATAGTAAGTGATTTTTCGGCCTTGTTTGATTTGTATTTTAAATCATAATGTATATTTTTGTATTGATTAAAGAAATTTATGTTTCCTTCGTATTTTCCACCATATGAATCATATAATAAATATTTTGTTTTTATTTCCGGTATAGTTTCTTTAAAGGTTTCTTTTTTAAAATAATAATCATAATTTATCTGGATTTTATTTTTGCCAAATGTTAATTCATCTTTATTTTTTATCATGATTATAGGATTTTCAATATCTTTATGATTATAACTAAATTGATAGTAGTGTTTTAATAAAGATACTTTAATATATCCATTAAAATTTGTATTTATGAACTCAAATGATTCTTTTTCAAGTGAAGTTTTAGTATTGTTTTCGATATTAATATACTCATATTTAAAAGTGTATTTTGTTGTAAAAAAATGATTTAAAAATTGATCTTCAGGATTTTTTTGCATAAAATCAAAAGTTCTATTATATCTTAAATCAAAATAATTTTTTGTTTTAAAAAAATTTAGTTTAAATTCTATTCCCATAAAATCTGTAAGCTTATTTGTGTGAGTTGCTGGGTTTGATACCCACTTTGGCTCGTTTACTAAAACTCTATAATATTGATAATCTGAAATACCGTATTGAAATATAAAAAGTTTGGATTTAAAGTTTGATTTTATGCCATAGGAGAAATAATTATATATATTATTTGGATATTTATTTTTAAATGCAAACTTTAATTCTGGGGTTATTGTACTGTCAAAATAAAAAAGACCTTTATTATATTGCAAAGGTTTATATTTATCTGTGATATCGTTTTTTATATATATGTTATAGTTTTTCAATATATCTTTTTGGAAATAGCTAGAATAAGTAATTTTTATTGTGTTTTTTTTATTTTTCTGGTATATTTTTGAATCAAAGGATGTGTTTATTGAAACGTTTTTTTCTTTCCATGCTTCAAATATTTTGGTAGCGGGACCTGTGATTTTTATTTTTGTTGTGTTTAATTTAAAAAAAGTTTTTTTATATTTTTTTGATAAGGAAGGAGTTGTGAGATTTAAAAAATTAATATTTGATATTTCTCTATTTTTCCATGATAAAGACGATGAAATTGAGAATTTTCCTAAATTAGTTTCAATATTCTTGAAATTGATAGATAATTTATCGGAGTTATACAAAAAATTATGAGATAATATAGCTGAAAAATCAAGTTTTTTTAATTTGTTGGATAAAGTAAAATTAAGATCCGAAAAGGCATTATTTTTAATACTATTTGATATAGCTAATGTTCCTAAAACAAAAGGTATTTTATAATTATAACTGAGGCTTTGCGAAATTGTATTTTTCTTAACATTTCTTGCATATTCCTGTGAAAAAGAGAGTTCTGAACCATTTTGAAATGTATGGTTTATCTTTATAGAAATATTCACAGTATCTTCTTTAAAAGCAAAAGCAGCAATAAAAGGAGCTTCTTTTTCTCCAGATAAACTCTGGAAATAAAATGGAAAATAAAAGACAGGAATTCCAAAAAATTCTAAAGTTACATCCCTGGCAACTAAAAATTGTTCAGGATATATTGTTACATGAGAGGCTTTAAAATAATAAGTTACACATTCTTTACAGGTTGTGATTTTAACTTTTTTTGAGAAAATAACGTTTTCATCCGTTTTTTTTTCAGAGAGTTCTGACCAAACCCTTATTTTAACATTTTTCTTTTTTTTATTTTTAAATGATTCTATGGAATAGGTATTATTTAATACAACATCTTTACTTTCAAAATTAACAGTCATTGCAGAAGCTTCAATTGTTTTTTTATCATATATATATATAACTTTTCCATATAAATTGGCTTTTATTATTTTATTCTCATCACTTAATATGCCATATCCTTTTTCAGCTTTTATTATAGAATCTTTGTAATTTATTGTGGTACTACCTTCAAAGGTAATTCTCGTTCCTTCAATGCTAATATTAGATGAGTCTATATATACTTTTTCTGAAAATCCATATGAACTTAAAAATATTAATATTATTATTGTTCCAAAAATCCTTTTTAAAGGTTCTATCAATTTATATGCAACCCTTGTGTCTAAAAGTATAAATAACGTAATACCAACAATACCAAAAAATATATTTGGCAGCCATGGCGCAAGATAAGGATTTAATATTTTCTCTTTTCCTAATGCGCTTAGCCAGGCACCTGAACCTTGATAAAAAACAACAAGAACAAATGTGGATATTACACTCCAGGATTTGCTTTTAAGATTTATAAAAAGCGAAAGAGCTACACCTAACAGAGCTATAACAATTGGCGCAATTGAATTAGAAAATTTTTCTTGATATCCAACTATCAATGCAGAAGCATCGCCACCTAATTTTTGAGTAATTTCAATTTTATGTTTTAATTCATTAGTTGTCATATCATTAGGGCTTTTTGAAAATCTGAGATATTCTTCAACGTTTTTTGATATGTCTAATTCCAATTTTTTAAATGTAATATCCAGTTTTAGCAATCCATCATCTGTGAGTCTGAAAATTCTTCCATTTTCCATATACCATTTATCTTTATCTTTAAATGCTTTTTCTGCATGGAATACTGTAGTTTTAGCATAATCTATTTCATATAATAAAAGCCCGTATAATGTTCCTGAATCTTTGTCAATTTTTCTAACATAAAGATATTTTTTGTTTTTTTCCACTTCAACAAATTTATTCATTTCAATATTTGCTTCAACGTTTTTATATACATATTTTGAAATGGCTTCTTTTGCTTTCATATTTGATTTTGGAACAATTGTATCATAAAGTGAAAAAGTTATAATTGATAATATAGAAGCTAAAAAAAGAAAAGGAATAACAATTCTTTTTGAAGGTATCCCCAATGATTGTAAAGCAATTATTTCATTATCATTTGAAAGTCTTGATAATACCCAGAATATAGAAAAAAGTATTCCAACAGGAATACCCATAACCAAAAAGTAAGGTATATGATATGCAATTAAGATAAAAAGTTTATCAATTCCAACTTTATTTCTAACGATTATATCTGAAAGTTGATAAAGTAATTCAACACTTACAAAAATAATGAATCCAATTAATCCCATAAAGAAAGGGGATGTAAATTCTTTTGATATATATTTTATTAATTTTATCATAAATTATTCCCCCAAAGAATAAAAAATATCAAACCCTTCTTTACTGCATTTGTACCTATCTCCAGTAAGAATAAATATTGAATATTCTGCAATATTTGTTGTTAAGTCAGAAAACTTTTCTAAATTTGATAATATTTCTATATTAGCCATAATAGATCTAAAATTGTCTTTTCGTACCTTCCCCATAAGGTTTCTCTTAAATGCATTATATAGAGCATCAACTTCTGTATCTGTTTTACAAATCATTTTAGCTAATTCAATAGATTCTCTTGTAATATGAGTGTTCTTGTTTTCAACGATATTGGAAAATAATTTTAAAGATTCACCTAACATATTTTGTGATATATCGAATAAATCTTCAAATTGATAAGGATTTATAGAATTTGGGTAGGATAACAAATCCAGATTATTTTTAGCCATAATTTCGCATAAATCAGCCATGCTTTCGAGAATTCCAATTATCTTATTTCCTAAAAAAACAACTTTAAAGTAAGTTCCATATAAATTATTTATTGCTAATATTTCCATTGATTTATATTCAAGGCGTGCCTCGATGAAATCAACTCTCATATCCTGTTTGATTATCTCTTCAGATAGGGATGCATTTTTTTCAAAAAATGCATCTTTGAATTTTAAAAACATTCCTTGAACAAGTCTTCCCATTTTTAATATTTCATTGTGAAAAGAAATAACTTCTTTTTGAGTTTTTTCAGATAATAATTCTATCATATAATTCTCCTTCCAAAACCCAATTTATTATTTAATACCTTAAAAAAAGAATAATCATTTTTTTGGGCAAGAGTTACTTTTTTTTCTGATGAAGAAACAACAACAGCCATACCGGCTTCTATTCTGTGCACAATATCGCCGTCGACAGTAACATAAGCATTTCCAGCATCAATATGATGTATAATAATTTCAATATAATTATCTGGAGAAATTACCAGAGGTCGAATATTTAATGAATGGGAAGCAAGTGGATTTATGGTTATCAGGTTTAATGTTGGTTCTATAATAGGTCCTCCCATAGATAAAGCATAACCTGTAGAACCAGTTGGAGTTGATAAAATCACACCATCTCCAGAATAGTTTAAAACACTTTCTCCTTTTATCAGTATTTCAATGTCAACAGTTCCAATTGGTTGACTTTTTTGAATTGTAATATCGTTTAAAGATATAAGTTTTTTTCCACCAACATAACATTCCAGCAAATATCTATCTGAATAGTGTAAATTATTAGAAGATATATCTTTAGCAGCCTGTTCTATTTCTGTACTATCATAGGCTGTTAAAAATCCTAATGTACCTAAATTAATACCAATAATAGGTACTGAATTTTCTGCCGATAGCTCTGCTACTCTCAATACTGTTCCATCTCCACCTAAAACAATAAATATATCAGCCTGTTGATATAAAGAATTATCAGCTAATGCAGAGCCAGCAGGCATAATTTTTAAGATTTCAATATCATTATTATGAAATATATCAAAGAATTGTTCTTGAATATCATCTTTTCGAGCTTTTAATGGATTAAAAAATAGAATAGATTTCACAAAATATCACCTCAATATTCTGGCAAGATCAAATAATGTTGTGACCAAGAAATTGTCTAATAAAATTAGCAATAATATGGCAGCAAACGGAGTAAAATCAAACATTCCAAAGGTTAGATTTAAATATCTTCTAATAGGTCTTTCTATAATTTCTGACATTGAATCAAAAAATTGCCTTATAGGATGATGATAATTAAATGATATAAAGCTAAATAATGCTGAGATAATTATTGAAATTTCAAAAAAGTTTATAACTATTCTTAAAACAACAGCTAATGCATAAAATAGATTGCCAAATATGAACAAAGTTATCAACCTCCTGTATTGTAATTTCTTTTTCCAAATATAAGAGAACCTATTCTTAACATAGTAGAGCCGCATTCAATAGCAATAGTATAATCATTGCTCATTCCCATTGATAATTCTTTTAAATCAGGAAAATTTTTTGTAAAAGAATCCCTTAAATTTTTTAATTCGCAAAAAACACTTTTTATAGTATCATGATCATCAGTATAAGGGGCCATTGTCATTAAACCAACTACTTTAACATTTTCATATTTTTTTGCTTGTTTTAAAAATTCATTTAATTCATTAGGTTTAATTCCGCCTTTTGTTTCTTCACCGGAAATATTTACTTCTATTAATATTTTTTGAATTTTGTTATATTTTTTTGCAGTTTTATCTATTTCTTTTATTTCTTTTTCTCTATAAACAGAATGAATATATTCTGAAATTGGTACAATATATTTAATCTTATTTGTTTGAATTCTACCGATAAAGTGCCATCTAATGTTATAATTTTTTAATTCTGCGGCTTTATTTCTTAATTCCTGAGCCTTATTTTCTGCAAAATCTTTAATACCTGTTTCATATGCTTTTTTTATATAATGAATGGGAAAAGTTTTCGAAACTGCTATTAGTCTAATATTTTCAAAATTTCTATTGAATTTACTAGAGTGTTCTTTAATATTAGTTTTTATGGTTTTTAAATTGTCAATAATAAATTCCATATTACTTCCCCCATAATGAATATAATTTTTTATTTGAAGAAAAACCAAGATGTTTTAAAGCTTTTTCTGTTATCATTCTTCCGCGATGTGTTCTTACCAGAAATCCCTTTTGAAGCAAATATGGTTCATATACTTCGCTAATACTATCGCTTTCAATACCAAGAGAAGCAGCTAGAGCTTTTAAACCAACAGGGCCTCCATTGTAGAAATTTATTATAGTTTTCAATATTCTTCTATCCATATCATCCAGACCTTCATTATCTATTTCAAGTAATGTCATTGTTTTTTCAACAGAATTTATATCTATAATACCGTTATTATTTATCTGTGCATAGTCACGAACTCTTTTTAATAATCTATTTGCAATTCTGGGAGTTCCTCTTGAACGCATGGCTATAAGCAAGGCAGCGTCTTTTTCTATTTTCACATTTAATAATTTTGCGCTTCTTATTATTATACTTTTTAGTTCCTCTGGAGGATAAAAATTCATTTCCATTATTATTCCAAATCTACTTCGCAATGGTGCTGCAATTAATCCTGTTCTTGTAGTTGCACCAATTAAAGTAAAATGATTAAGATCAATTCTTATCGATCTGGCTCCAGGACCTTTTCCGATGACAATATCCAGTTGAAAATCTTCCATAGCAGAATATAAAATTTCTTCGACTGATCTATTTATTCTATGTATTTCATCTATAAATAGGACATCGCCATTTTGTAAATTTGTTAAAATAGCAGCCAGATCACCAGCTCTTTCCAGAACTGGTCCACTTGTTATTTGTATATTGGCTCCCATTTCATTTGCTATAACATTTGCTAATGTGGTTTTACCAAGACCCGGAGGTCCAGCCAGCAAAATATGATCAAGAGGTTCTTTTCTCTCTTTTGCTGCATTAATAGTAATTTTTAATTTTTCTTTAACTTTTTCCTGACCTATATATTCTTTTAAATATTGTGGCCTGAGGTTTATTATAGTATTTTCTTCATTTTTTTCTGCTGGATCCAATATTCTATCATCCATAAATTCCCTCCGATTATAAATGCTTCTTATAAGTTACTCTATTATAAGTCTCATATTATTATAACATACATTTATTTTAAAATCATAATAGTTTATAAAATAATAGAAAAAATAAAGGTAAAAAATCGACTCTGTCAGAGTCGATTTATTTAATATTATTTTATATCTATTGTTTTTTCTATATTCATTCCTACAAATTGTATTATTTGAGTAATCAAAATTAAGATAATTAAATCATACATTAAAATATCAAATCTAAATCTCTGATATCCATAATTTATTGCCATTGCACCTAAACCTCCTGCACCAACTGCGCCTGCTATTGCAGTATAAGTGACAAGATTTATTAGCAGTAAAGTTATATTAGCAACTATTTTTGGCAATGTTTCTGGAATTAGTATTTTTACTATAAATTCGAAATTATTCATTCCTAATGTATATGCAGTATCAATCATTTCTTTTGGTAACGAGTTAAAAGTGCTTTCACTCAATCTTGCCATAAATGGTATGGCAGCAATAGTTAAAGATACTACTGCCGATTTTGGACCAATTATTGTTCCTGCAATTAATTTTGTTAACGGTATAACCAGAACAATTAATATAATAAATGGTATAGATCGAAAAATGTTTATAATTACGTCAAATATCCTATATACAACTTTTGATATTTTTAGTTGACTGATAGATGTTAAGTATAATATTATTCCTAAAGGAATTCCAAAGATAATACTTAAAAAACCAGAAAAAAATGTCATATATAATGTTTCCAATGTTGCTTTAATTAATTCGTTTATAATATTCAAAATTCCAGCACCTCCAAAGCATAAACATGTTTTTTTAAATCATTTATAAAATTATTTGCCTGTTCTCCTTCTATTTCCAGAATTAATTTTCCGAAAGGTGCATTTTTGAAGTCTTCTATTTTTCCGTATAATATATTAAAGGTAATATCATATTTTTTAGATATTTCATTTAATATGGGTTTTCCAACGCTTTCGCCATAGAAAATAACTTTTATTATTTTTCCATTTTTAAATTTCAACTTACTATAATCATAATTAATATCTTTATAAAATTCTTCATTCAATTCTTTTTCAAATTCAGAAAAAAATTTATAAACTTCACCAAAATAATGAACTTTTCCATTTTTTAAATACAAAATTTTATCACAAATTCTCTTTATTACATCCATTTCATGTGTTACTATAATCGTTGAAATTTTCATATCTTTATTTATTTTTAATATTAATTCAAGAATTTTTTCAGTGGTTTTGGGATCAAGTGCTGATGTTGGTTCATCTAAAAATAAAATATCAGGATTGGAAACTATAGCTCTTGCAATTGAGACTCTCTGTTTTTCACCACCTGATAGATGTGCTGGAAATGCATTTTTTCTATGTTCAAGACCAACTTTTTTTATAATATTAGATACTTTTTCCTTTATTTCAGTATCCTTATTTAAAATTAAAGGCAAGGATATATTTTCAAAAACTGTTTTTCTTGATAATAAATTATAATGTTGAAAAGCTACGCCTATTTTTTTTCTAATTTTCCTTAATTCTTTCCTTGATAGTTTAGTTAAATTAATATCATTAAACAAAATTTCACCCTGAGGTTTTTTAAGTAAGTTCAAAGCTTTCAATAAAGAGGACTTTCCAGCACCGGAAAGTCCAATAATTCCCAGAATTTCGCCTTTTTCTAATTTGAAACTTATATCTTTTAATACATAGTTTTTTCCATCATAAGTAAGATTTAGATTTTTTACTTTAAACAATTTATTCACTCTCCTTAAAAAGTGGGAACTACAGCACCTTTATATTTTTCAAGTATAAAATTTTTCACCTTTTCAGTTTGAAGTATTGAAATTAATTTTTTTATTATTTTGTTATTTTCATTTTTCCTTTTTACAGCAATTATATTGGCATATGGAGAATTAGCATCTTCAATAAACAAGGCATCTTTTAAAGGATTTAAGCCATTTTCAATAGCATAATTTGTATTTATTACTGCTCCAACTATAGAAGTATCTTCCTTATATGTTCTTGGTAAATATGCAGCATCCAATTCAACAAAAGTTAAGTTATACTTATTTTCCTTTATGTCATTAATAGTAACTTTTAAAGAATTAGTATTTTTTAATTTTATTAAGCCATTTTCCTGTAGTAACAATAAGGCTCTTCCTTCATTTGTTGCATCATTTGGAATTACGACTTTATCACCGGATTTAAATTCTTTTATTGGTTTTTTAGAATAAAATCCCATAGGTTCAACATGAATTTTTGCTATTGAAACTAAATCTGTATATCCTTTATTTTTTGAAAATTCTTCTAAATAAGGTATGTGTTGAAAATAATTTGCATCAATTTGTTCTTCTTCGAGAGCTATATTAGGCTGAACATAGTCATTGAATATTACAATATCCAGCTTATAGCCAGTTTCTTTTTCAAAATCGTCTTTTATAAACTCTAAAATTTCTGCATGTGGAACAGCTGTCGCACCAATTTTTAAAGTTTTTTCCTCTCCTGTACAACTGGTTAAACTCAATACAAATGTCGCTAATAATACAATAATAATACTAACCTTTTTCACTACAACCACCTCCGGATAAAATTTTTTTTAATATGATTTAAAAAAATAAGGCCGGTTATTTTCATAACCGGCCTTCTCAATTAATTCCACTCAGCACAACAACAGAGTGGCATTAATCTTCCCTGGAGAAGACCTTGCATGCCACATCATCATCATATGTACTTTATATAATCTTTCTAAATTTTTACTTAATTCCATAATATCACCCGAATATATTTTTTTTGTATATCATTCTATTTTTTCGTATTCTAACATATATGCTCTTTAATTGTCAAGTAAACAAAAGATTATTAAAGTAAATAAAATGTAAATGGAAAAGAGCTAAAAAAAGTAGTTAGGAATTATATAAACATAAGTTTTTTTCGTTTAAAAACAGATTTAATCAATGCAAAAATTGAATCTATGAATTCATAATTCAGAATTTTAATCTAGATTTAAGTCTTTTGAATATTTATTCATTTGGACAGTCTTAATTAATTTGTTTAACTGATAATTTACTTAAAAGAAATGATTAGTTAAATTATAAGATATATACTTATTCTGTAATAATTTTAATTTTGTAATAATATTTTATAGGGGGTGGAAATATGGTGAAAAGAGAAATGACGAGAAAGTTTTTAGAAGATGCATTTTGTGGAGAATCAAAAGCTCATATGAAATATTCAATTTACGCAGAAGATGCTGAAGCACAGGGGAAAGAAAATTTAGCGAGATTATGGAGAGCAATAGCATATGCTGAATTTGTTCACGCTAGAAATCATTTCAAAGCTTTAGGATATTTAGGAGCTATAGATGCTAATTTAGAAGATTCTGCTGCTGGGGAACGTTTTGAAGTTGAAGAGATGTATCCAGTATATAAAAATTCATCAGAGTTTCAGGAAGAAAAAGAAGCGATAAGAAGTGCTCATTTTGCTTTGGAAGCAGAAAAGATACATGAAAAAATGTATAGAGATGCGAAAGAATATTTAGAAAAAAATGAAGATTTAGAAGATAAAGAAATATTTATATGTGAAATATGTGGATATACAACTTTCGATGAAATTCCAGAAAACTGTCCGGTTTGTGGTGCTTCAAAAGAAAAATTCAAAGAATTTTAGTGAGGTGAAAAAATGAAATTAGGTGATGTAATTAAAAGTGCAGATTATAAAAATGAAAAACATGTACCTGTAATAGATGCTCCAGAAAAAGTTAAAGCTGATGAATTATTTAAAATTGAAATTCAAGTTGGAAAGGATATACCCCACCCTAACACAGTAGAACATCATATATCTTGGATAGATTTATATATTCATTATGAAAATGACCCAAATACAGTTCATTTAGGAAGATTTGAGTTTGGGCCATCTGTAGCGGAGCCGCATGTATTAACTTATGTAAAATTGTCAAAAAAAGGAACGTTGATAGCTCATTCGTATTGTAATATACATGGGCTTTGGGAATCAGAAAAAGTAATTGATGTTGAATAAAAGAATAGCCATCCGGCTATTCTTTTTTAATATTTTTGTAATAAATATTTGTTATAATAATCACAGGTAAAGTGAATAATTTCTCCTGAGATGAAGGGAGCAATCCTAATGGAGCATCCTAACATCAAGGGAGGGGAAATAATATAGGATAATAATATTCCCCTTCCTTGATGATATATAAGGAAGGGGGATTTTTTTATGGAAAATAAAATTAGTACAGTATCTATAATAGTGTATAACAGGGAGTTGGCTTACCAAAAAGTAAGTGATATTTTACACAATTATGGAAAAAAAATACTTTTAAGAGTTGGATATCCAATGAGAGAGAAAGGCGTAGCGATAATATTTTTGGTTGTTGAAATGACGACCGACGAATTAGGAGCATTATCCGGGAAAATTGGGCAGATAGAATCTGTTAAAGTAAAAACAACAACATTAAAGATATGAGGTGATAGTATGTTTTATATTAAAGATAAAGATAGTTTGAAATCATTTATTCCTCAAGAAACAATATCTGAATTATTGGAGAAAACTAAAAATCCTGATCCAGCAAAAGTAAGAGAAATCATTCAAAAGTCATTAAATAAAAATAGGCTTGAACCAGAAGAAATGGCAACATTACTTAATGTAGAAAATAAAGATTTATTGGAAGAAGTATTTGAAGGCGCGCGAGAATTAAAAAGGAGAATATATGGTAATAGAATAGTTTTATTTGCTCCATTATATATAGGTAATGAATGTATAAACAATTGTCAATATTGTGGATTTAGAATTACCAATAAACATATTGAAAGAAGGAGTCTGTCTTTAGATGAAGTTGTTGAAGAGGTAAAAGCGCTGGAAAACAAAGGACATAAACGTTTGATAGTGGTTTTTGGTGAACATCCTAAATATGATGCTAAATTTATGACAGAAACAATAAAAACTATTTATGAAACAAAAGTAGGTAAGGGTGAAATTAGAAGAGTAAATGTAAATGCAGCACCTCAGACAGTTGGAGATTATAAATTATTTAAAGAAGTAGGGATTGGTACATTTCAAATATTTCAGGAAACGTATCATTATGAAACATATAAAAAATATCATTTAAGTGGTCCAAAATCTAATTTTCACTGGAGATTGTATGGTTTGGATAGAGCGTTTGAAGCAGGACTTGATGATGTAGGAATTGGTGCGTTATTTGGGTTATATGATTGGAAATTTGAAGCTATGGGATTATTATATCATACAATTCATTTTGAAGAAAGATTTAATGTTGGTCCGCATACTATATCTTTTCCTCGTATGGAACCAGCATTAGATACACCTCTTGCTGAAAGGCCTCCATATGCAGTTTCAGATGATGATTTTAAAAAATTAGTAGCAATATTAAGATTGGCGGTACCTTATACAGGGTTGATTTTAACAGCACGCGAACCGGTAAAAATACGAAATGAAGTAATGAAATTTGGAGTTTCTCAAATTGATGGTGGATCTTCAATTGGTGTTGGGAGTTATCATGAAAGTGATGATGAAAAATTAAAAAGAAGTCAATTTTTATTAGGAGATAATAGAACATTAGATCAAATTATTGAGGAATTAGCTGAAGAAGGTTATTTGCCATCTTTTTGTACAGGATGTTATAGACTTGGAAGAACAGGAGAACATTTTATGGAATTTGCTATTCCAGGTTTTGTGAAAAGATTTTGTACTCCAAATGCAATATTAACATTTTTAGAATATATAGAAGATTATGCACCTGAAAAAACAAAAATAATAGGTATTAGAAGAATAGAAGAAGAAATAAAAAATATGAAAAATAATCCATTGAAAGAACAATTACTTGAAAAAATAGAAAAGGTTAAAAATGGAGAAAGAGATTTATATTTTTAAGATTTATATTTTTAGGTGGTGATTATAATATCAAAGAGAGTCGAAAGAGTATATGAAAAATTAACTAATATAAGATTAGAGATGCCTGATGAAATAAAAAATATTATAGATTATTTTTTAGAAAATCAAACGTTAGATTATGAAAGGATATTATGGATATTATCTTTAAAAGATGAAAGTCAAAGAGAAAAAATTTTTAAAATAGCAGATATTGTTAACAAAGGATTAAATACAGATATAATAACTTTGAAAGGAGTAATAGAATTTAGCAATTACTGTAAAAAAAGTTGTTATTATTGTGGAATAAGAGCACAAAATAAGCAGGTAAAAAGGTATAGAATCCCTTCAGACGAAATATTTGAAATAGCAAGAAATGGAGTGAACATGGGGTTGACCACTATAATATTACAATCTGGGGAAGATGATTATTATAGTGATGAAGAGTTAGAGAATTTGATTTATAAAATACACCATGAATTAAAAACAGCGGTTTCTATATCTATAGGTGAAAGAAGCAAAAAAGCTTATGAAAGATTTAGAAAAGCAGGAGCTTCAAAGGTTTTATTAAAACATGAAACGATTAATAAGAACCTATTTGAAAAAATACATCCAGATAAAGATTATAATAAAAGAATAGAATTGTTGGATTATCTTGTAAAATTAGGATATATTACCGGGTCTGGGAATATTATAGGTCTTGTTGGTCAGACGATTGAAGATATAGCAAAGGATATAATATTCATGAAAAACCATAATATAAAAATGATAGGTATAGGTCCTTTTATCGCAACACATAATACACCATTTGAAGAATATAAAAATGGTTCTGCAGAATTAACTTTAAATGCATATGCAGCAACGAGATTAGCAATACCATATGCTCAGATGCCAGCAACAACAGCTTTGGGAACAATAGATAGAAAATATCAATTTAAAGCGCTTAATTGTGGCTGTAATGTTATTATGGTTAATTTAACACCTGATAAATATAGAGAAAATTATAATATATACGATGAAAAGATAAAAGTTGATTTATTAGATACTGCCAGACAAATTGTTAATATGGGATTAAGAATTCCACCATATACATTAAGAAAATTACCATTATTAAATAGTTAATAAGGAGGAAAGCTATGGCTTCGGCAATAAAAGGATATAGAAAATATATAGCAATTACCGGTAAAAGAAATGTTGGAAAATCAACGTTAATAAATGCAATATTAAATCAAGAGGTTGCAATTACAAGCGATATGCCAGGCACAACGACAGATCCAGTTTATAGAAGTATGGAACTTGCACCTTTAGGACCGGTAACATTGGTTGATACTCCGGGTATTGATGATACTGGAATAGTTGGTGAAAAAAGAGTAAAAAAAGCAAGTAAAGCTTTGTATAAAGCAGATATAGCATTATTGGTTGTAACTGATAATATTTCTGAATATGAAAAAATGCTGATAGATAATTTCAAAAAACTTGATATTCCTTTTTTAGTGGTTATAAACAAAATAGATGAAATAAAAAATATTGATATTATTAAGAAATCATATTTAAAATATACAAAAGAAATTATTGAAATTTCGGCAAAAGAGAAAAAGAATATAGAAAGATTAAAAGAAAAAATAGCTATGATTTTACCGCCTTTAGAAGAAGTTCCGCTAATAGCCGATTTAATTGAACCAGGGCAGTTAATAGTATTAGTAGTACCTATAGATTTAGGGGCACCAAAAGGAAGATTAATAATGCCTCAGGTAACAGCAATAAGAGAAATATTAGATAGAGAAGCAATTGTAATAGTTACAAAAGAAAGAGAGTTAAGATATACAATAGAAAAATTGAATCAAAAACCAGATCTTGTAGTGACAGATTCACAAAGTGTAATGAAAGTTGTTTCTGATATAGACATAGATATTCCCTTAACAACATTTTCAATTTTAGAAGCCAGACATAAAGGTGATCTGGCAATTTTATCTGAAGGTGTAAAAGCAATTGAAAATTTAAAAGAAAATGATAAAATTATTATTATGGAAGGATGTTCTCATAGACCTTTAACAGAGGATATTGGAAGAGTAAAAATACCAAGATGGCTTACCAACCACCTGGGTATAAATTTAAATATAGAATTTTTTGCTGGTACAGAATTTCCAGATTATGAAATTGTTAGAGATGCAAAACTAATAATACATTGTGGAGGATGTACACTTACCAGAAAAAGTATGTTAAGGAGAATAAATATAGCAAAGATGTATGAAATTCCAATAGTAAATTACGGGGTAATAATATCTTATTTACACGGTGTATTAGATAGAGCACTTGACATTTTTCCAGAATTAAAAAAAGTATAAGGAGTGGATTATGAGAGTAGAAAAAGATTTTATTGGAGAAGTTCTGATTCCTGAAAATGTTTATTATGGAATACATACACATAGGGCTTTAAAGAATTTTCCTAAAACAGGTGAAATTTTTAGTGAAAGTTTCATCTGGGCAATGTTTATGGTTAAGAAATCAGCGGCTATACTTAATTATGAATTAGGATATTTAGATAAAGAGATATCAGAAGCAATAGTTAAAAGTTGTGAAGAATGGCCGGAATTAAAAAAAGAGATAATTGTAGATCCTTTAAGTGGAGGAGCAGGAACGTCTATAAATATGAATATAAATGAAGTAATTGCAAATAGAGCTACAGAAATTTTAGGAGGGCAAAAATCAGAATATATAGTTAACCCCTTGGATCATGTGAATATGCATCAATCAACAAATGATGTTTTTCCGACTGCAGGAAAGATAGCAATTATAAAGGATTTAAGAGAATTAATTGAAAAAATAATTAAACTTCAGGATAAGATTCAAGAAAAAGAAAAGGATTTTATAAAGATAAGAAAAATAGGAAGAACACAACTAATGGATGCAGTACCCATTTTATTGGGGCAGGAATTTGGAGCCTGGGCTGACGCATTAAGTAGAGATAGATGGAGATTATATAAAGTAGAAGAAAGAATAAGAAGCGTTAATATTGGAGGAACAGCTATAGGTACGGGTATATCTGCACCAAAAGATTATATTTTGAAAATTACAAACAAATTGAGGGAAATTACAAAAATAGGAATAGCAAAAGCAGAAAATCTTATAGATACTACTCAAAATTTAGATGTTTTTTCAGAAATTAGTGGCTTATTAAAATCTTTAGCTGTGAATTTAATAAAAATATCCAATGATATTAGATTGTTAGGTTCAAATGCAATAAATGAGATAATATTACCAAAAATTCAAGCAGGAAGTTCAATTATGCCAGGAAAAGTAAATCCTGTAATTCCAGAATATGTGGTTCAATTATCAATGAGTGTAATTTCTTTTGATAACTTAATAACAACTGCGTCCAGTTTGGGGAATTTAGAATTAAACCATCTTACACCATTGATAATTCATTACACATTAAAATCAATAAAATTTTTAAAAAATGCAGTTATATCTTTAAAAAATTATATAAAATTAATAGAACCGGATGAATCAAAATGTAAAGAAAACCTTGCAAAATCATTTACTTTAATAACACCGTTAATAGACGTTTTTGGATATGATGAAGTTTCAATAATGCTTAAGAAAAATGATTATGATTTTGAAAAAACCGTAAGAGAACTATCGGAAAAACACAATATGGATTATACAGAAATAATGAAAAAATTAAAATCACATAAAGCAGCAGGGTTAGGATATAATTTTTGATGTCCCTGCTGTTTCATTATTGGTATATAAAATAAATATTAATTTTTTTCTATATGTATAGTTTGTGTTGGATAAGCAAAATTTATATCGGAATGTTTTGAAAATTCTTCTAAAATTTCTTCCCAAATTTCATGTGAAGAACCTCTTCTCTTTCTTGGTTGGCATAAATATCTTATAGTTAATAATATTCCACTATCTTTTACAGAAGTATATACAATAGGAGTTAATTTTTTATAATAAATCATATATTTAGCAGCAGCTTTTTTTAATTTTTCTTCAGCCTCTTTACTCAAATGTTCAGCATGTTTTTTTGCAATATCTAATAAAATCCCTTTAGCTTTTTTCCAGTTACTATCAAAGGTTATTAGGATAGGTATTTCATTCCATATAAATTTGAAATCTTTAGTATAATTTGCTAGATTTTGATTAAAAATTATCCCATTTGGTATGTGGATGATTCTTCCTGTACTCTGGTCAGCATTTACCCAATTTCCAATTTCTAAAATGGTAAAGTTTAATACGCTTATATCAATAACATCACCAGCAAATTTTCCGATTTCAATTCTATCTCCGATAACAAAGGGCTTTTTTGATATAATATATAGCCAACCAGCAAAATTTGTTATAATTTCTCTTAAAGAAATAGCAAGACCAGCTGAAAAAAGGCCTAAAAATGTGGAAATAGATTGAAAACCAACAAACCATAATCTTCCGATCGATAAAATGCCAATTAAAATTAGTAGATAATTAGAAGTTTTATTCCAATAGTATTTAGATTTTGAATCTTCTATTTTTTCTATAACAATGATATAGTTTATCTTTCTTATTATATATAAAATTATAATTATTCCTAATGAAAATAAAATCTTTTTTCCATAAAAAGAAGTAAAAAAAGAATTTAATAACTCCATATTTTCACCTCTTCAAAGAAAATTGTTAAGAATTCCTCAAATGTTTATCTATTTTTGGACAGGGTATTAAAAATGCTTGCGTCTAAATTATAACATAAAAAGACAAATAAAATTATTATTTATGAAATAAAAGAAATAGTAATTTAAAGAAGTATTTATATAATTTATTGAGAAAAGAAAGGGAGGTTTTAAGATGCAGGTGTCTTTAGATCAACTTATAAATGTTATTATGGCAAAATTAGAAGGTTTAGAAATGTCTTTAGAGGATTTAAAATTCAGAACTAATATAGCATTAAGAGTGTTATATAAAAATGAATTATTAACAGAAGAAAATCTGGTGGATGCTATTAAAGATGAATTTAAAGCCCATACAGAATTAGAAGGGAAAAGCTTAGAATTGCCTGAAGAAAAGGCAAAAGAAATGTCTAAGGATATATTAAATTGGATAAAAATCGATTTAGAAGAAATGAAGAAAAAAATGAAGGAATATGAAGAACAATTGAAACAAATGCTTCAACAGGCGGAAGGCCCGGATATTAGTATAGCTTCTCCGGATTTATTAAATCAATTGGAACAAATGAAAAAAAATAACAAAGGGAACAATGGTGGATTAATATTTTAATAAAAAAGCCCGTAATGGGCTTTTTTATTTTATATATGGATTTCCCGTATGTTTTGGATTAAATTTATATTGATTTAAAACAAAATCATTAACATCAATAATAGCAACAATTCCTTTTGAAGAAGCGAAATATAAGAAACCTTTATTATCCATCGATAAATTTGCACCATATCCCAGGTTAAAACTTTTCTCCACAACACCTGTTGTTTTATTTATAAATAAAATATCCTGATCTAATGTATTTAAGATAATATATTTTTCAGTCAAAACTCCAGTTCCAGGGACATATCCTATTTTTTTCTTCCATAAAATATTTCCATTTTTCAAAGCATATAAATATGTATCTTTTGATGCGACATAAACTATTTTATTTTTTTCATCTATGAGAGGAAATGAATAAGGAATATTGTCTAATTCATATGAATATAGTAATTTGCCATTTTTGTCTAAAACAGTAAAGTTTTTATCAGGGCCACAAATATAAATATTATTCATACTATCAATATTAAAATAATCTGTTTTCCCATTTAAATTTATGTAAAATACAATATTTAAATTGCTATCAAACTTATATAAATTTCCATCAATATCCAGATCAATAATATATCCTTCATAATCAATCAATGGGCTTCTTTTTGATGTAATAACGTTATATGAATATAATATATTTTCATCGTTAATTAATAATAATTTCTCAGACCATAAATGCAGCAAATAATCTTTTTCATTAAAAATAGTAACTCCAGAATATGGATTATCAACTTTTAGATATTTTGTTTTGTTAGTTTCTTTATCGATAATGCTTAGTTTATTTCTGAACTCGGATATAAATATTTTATTATCATAAATTACAGGAAAATCATAAGAATAAGAATTTAAATTATATGTATGATGTATTCCATGAGATATATCAAATTCATACAGTTTTTTTGAATATCCAATAGCGTAAAAATATTCTTCATCAATAGAAACTCCGCTATAAAAAACATCATTTATGACAAATAAATTTATTATAGAATTGGATATAAACTTAATTTTCGGGTTTTCAATAACGGTATTATCCAGAAAAATTTTATTATCATAAATTTTGTAGTCATCTAAGAAATAATTATTTCCATTTATATTGAGTCTATATATTTTTTCAGAAGAAATTTTCAATGGATTATATGAATAATCTTTTAAAAACAATATTTTTTCTTTTGGAATATTTATATTGAAATTATATATAGAAAAATCAAATAAAGAATCTTTTATAGATACCGAGTTATAGAAGAAATAGTCTCCGTTTGTTAAATATACAATATTTTTATTAATACTTGAAATATCCGGTCTGAAAGATGATTTTATAGTATTTATAGGTAAAGAAAAGATACCATATCTTGTTTTTACAGTCCATAATTTATTTGAAATTATTTTTACAGGTGTAAAATAAAACCTTCCAAAATCAGTAGCTATTATACTGGAAATAATTCTTCTTTTTGTGACTATTATTTTTAGATCATTCTTATGTATATAAAAAAACTTATCATCGTTTTTGAAAATAAAGATATCATTTTTTATCTGAATCAAATAGCCTTTGAATGTATAATTATTGTTTAATGAAAAAAACATCTTTTCTTTTTCATCATCAGAAAATTCAAAAGTTTTGATTTCGGAAACAGGTAATTTAGTCACCTTATTATTTACTTTTAAAAAAATTTGTGAATTGTTTATCGAAAGTAACTTTCCCTCTATAATATTGCCCGATAGAGGAATGATTCTCACGGCATATAAAAGTAATGAGTTAAATAAAACTAATATTAAAAGTAACTTTTTATTCATAAACACCACCCTTTTATTAATATATCACCTGATTAATTAATATTATATCATAAAATATATAAATAAAAAAGGGAAGTGATTATTTATATATATTATTCTTGTTGGATAATATATTTCTCAGAATGGGTTTAAAAAATTAACATAAAAATTGAAAAAACTTGACAAAAAAAATAAAATATATTAAAATAATAAATAGGTATAAAAAAAACGGGGTAAATACCCCGTCGTTTTGGTGGGCTCGGGTGGATTCGAACCACCGACCTCCCGGTTATGAGCCGGAAGCTCTCACCAACTGAGCTACGAGCCCAAATAACTTAAGCGATTAGATTATAACATCTAATTTTATTTTTGTCAAGTGTTTTTTTTGAAGGGAGTGAAAAAAAAATGAAAACATTAGATGTTGAAAGTAAAGAAAACTTTAATAAACTTGATCCAGTTAAAATAACATTAAATAAATATCCAAGGCTTCTTGTTTTAAAAGCTGCTTTTGAAACGCTAAAAGAAGGTAATAAAGTAACTTTAATAGAATTAGAAAGGAAAATAGTTTTTTTCTTATCGTATAATATTAAAAACAAGAAAAGGCCACATTAAAGGCCTTTTTTTGTTTTTAGACTACCTGAAAAGTTTGAATAAAGACACAAATGTTGTGTGAAAAATATTATTGAATTTTTTGGACATTAGTAGCATTAACTTTACTTATGTTATTTTTTTCATATTTTATTATTATAATATATATTCGGTATATATATTGTATTTTAAAAAAAATATGGTAAAATACCTGTGTCAATAAAAATTAAGGAGGAATAAAAATGAACTTTGAAAAGTATATTAGAGATATACCGGATTTTCCGAAACCGGGTATAATATTTAAAGATATAACACCTCTACTCGCTAATCCTGATGCATTCAGAGAAGTAATAGACGAAATGGCAAAAAAAGTGGAAAAATTAGATTTTGACACAATTTTAGTGCCAGAAGCGAGGGGGTTTTTATTTGGGTCAGCTCTTGCCTATAAGTTAGGGAAAAAATTGGTTCCTATAAGAAAACCAGGGAAATTGCCATATGATGTAGTTGAAGTTTCTTATTCACTTGAATATGGTGAAGCAAAAATTCAGATGCATAAAGATGCATTATCAAAGGGTGAAAAAGTATTGGTTGTAGATGATGTTTTAGCGACGGGTGGTACAATTCAGGCTATAGAAACATTGGTAAAAAAATTAGAAGCAGAAGTTTCATGTGTTTTATGTTTAATTGAATTGAGCTTTTTGAATCCAAGAGAAAAATTGTCGAATTTGAGAGTTGAAAGTATATTAACTTATTAATATCAATTCAGTTATGGGAGGGGTAATATGAAAGGAATAAAATTTGATTTTACTAATATGTTTTTTCCTAATATAGATAAAGGAATCAAATATGAAGAAATAAATGAATATAAAGAAAAAATAGAGAAAATAATCTCAGAAATTCTGGATGAAAAGCCTGGTTTTATAAAATTACTTGAAAACCCAAAATATTTAGATAAAATACTTGATATTCAGGAATGGGTTCAATCATTTGAAAGTTTTGTAGTTTTAGGAATAGGTGGATCGGCTCTTGGTAATATTGCTTTGCAAACCACATTAAACCCATTAAATTATAATTATATGGAAAATAGAAAAACACCCAAAATATTTATTGTTGATAATGTTGATCCTGATTTTGTTGCATCTATTTTAGATCAGATTAACCCACATAAGACATTATTTAATGTTATTTCAAAATCTGGAACAACTGCAGAGGCAATGTCCAATTATTTAATTGCAAGAGGAATAATTGAGAGCTATGGATTAGATCCGAAAAAACATATAATATTTACTACAGATCCTGAAAATGGTATTTTGAGAAAAATTGCAAAAGAAGAGGGAATTGAAACATTAGAAATTCCACAGGAAGTAGGTGGAAGATTCAGTGTTTTAACTCCTGTGGGATTATTATCTGCTTTAGCAGGAGGAATAGATATAATAGATTTAATAAATGGTGCAAAGACAATGTTTGAAAAAGTATCTAATAAAAATATTTATGAAAATCCAGCGGCATTAAATGCATTATTACATTTTCTTTATTATAAAAAAGGGTATAATATTTCGGTAATGATGCCCTATTCAAACAAATTGTTATTATTGGCTGATTGGTATAGACAATTGTGGGCTGAAAGTTTGGGGAAGAAATATAATATTAATGGAGAAGTAGTGAACGTAGGTCAAACCCCTGTTAAAGCTTTGGGTGCAACTGATCAACACTCTCAAGTGCAATTATATAATGAAGGTCCTGATGATAAAGTGGTTACATTTATAAAATTAGAAAAGTTTGAAAGAGATATAAAAATACCAAAAATACATGAAGAATTTTCAGCTCTTTCATATCTGGGTGGAAAAACGTTATCCGAATTATTAAACACAGAATTATTTGGCACAGAATATGCATTAACAGAACACGGAAAGCCAAATATGAAAGTTGTTTTTCCAGAAATAAACGCATTTAATGTAGGGCAGTTTTTCTTTGTTTATGAGTTTCAGACAGCTATAATGGGAAAATTACTCGAAATAAATGCCTATGATCAACCTGGAGTTGAACTTGGTAAGAAAGTTACATATGCCTTAATGGGTAGAGAAGGTTATGAGAATTTTGCAAATGAAGTAAAAGAAAAATTTGAAAAAAAGGAAAAGTTTATATTATGAAAATTATTGGCATAACAGGTTATGCTGGTAGTGGAAAAAGTACAGTAGCCAGGGTTCTTCGGGATCTTGGCTATATTGTTCTCAATCTGGATAAAATTGGACATGAAGTTCTTAAAGATAAAGAAGTAAAAGAAATGTTAAAGAAGAATTTTGGAGAAAATGTATTCGAAAATGGTGAGATAGATAGAAAAAAACTGGCAAAAAAAGTGTTTGAAGATAAAAATAAATTAAAAATACTAAACTCGATTACCCATCCAAAAATAAAGGTACAAGTAGAAGAAATAATTAAAAAGTTAAACGCAAAGAAAATCTTTATAGATGGAGCGTTAATAAAAGAAATAGGACTGGATAAAATATGTGATTATATAATATTTGTTGAGTCGACAGAAAAAAATAGGTTGGAAAGATTAACAAAATTAAGGGGGATATCTGTTGAAAAAGCTAAAAATATAATGTTAGCCCAGAAAGATATAAAATATAAATATGACTTTAAAATAATTAATAATAATGGATTAGATGTAATTAAAAAGGAATTATTAAAAATACTTGAAAAAATTTAATTTGATTTTGTTATGTTTCATGTAGTATAATATTATGTTCATCAAATCTATTCAGGAGGTGTTATAGGTGAAAAAGTTACTTTTGGTAGCCTTATTGCTGTTTGTTATGATCTTTTCTTTTGGCGAAAAAATTAAAGTTGAATTCTGGCATGCTATGGGTGGGGGACATGGTAAAACGTTAGAGGAATTAGTTGCAGCATTTAATAGAGAAAATCCGTATGTTGAGGTCGTTCCAGTTTATGTCGGTAATTACGGTGCATTATCAAGGAAATTATTGAGTACAGTTGTTGCATATAATGAAGGTACAAGAGATAATTTACCAGTTATAGCACAGGCATATTCAAACTGGACATCAAAATATCTTCAAAGTGAAGGAATAGTTGAACCATTAAATAAGTTTATATATGGGGATGCAGAGTTTAAGCAAGTATGGGAAAATCAGATATACAAAGTATTTAAAGATATTTCAGTATGGGGAGACACCATTTATTCAATTCCATTTAATAAAAGTGTATATACAACATATTATAACGTTGATTTGTTTGATTTATATGGTGTAGAACCGCCAAAAACATTGGATGAATTATATGAAGTAGCAAAGCAATTAACAGAAGATGTTGATGGTGATGGTCAGATAGATCAATACGGATTAGGGTATAGAACTACTGTAGATGATTTTCAAACATTCTTGTATGCAATGAATGGAAGAGTATTAGATTATGCAGGTAATGGAAAATGGAAGATTGTGTTGGATAAGAATTTAACAATCAAAACATTAAACTTCATGAAAAAATTAAAAACAGACGAGGTTGCATTTGTGCAGGGAGGATATTTAAATGACCCATTTGGAAACGGACAGATAGCAATGTATATGGGAACAATAGCAGGAAAACCATATGTAGAAAAATCAATAAAAGGAAAATATGAATGGACATGGGCACCATTACCTTCAGTTGATGGAGTACCTCATTCACCAATAGCAGGAACAGATTTGATAATGTTTGCATGGGCATCAAAAGCTCAAAAACAGGCAGCATGGATGTTTATGAAATTTTTATTAGATAAAGTTAATCAGGCATATTGGGCAGTAAATACAGGTTATGTTCCAGTAAGAAAAGATGTTGTTGAGACACCACAATGGAAGTCATATGTAGCAAATGATGAAAAACCTGTAATAGCATTGAATTCATTGAAAACAGCTGTTCCAGATCCAAAACCTGCAGCATGGTATGATATTAGAGGAGCATTGGGAACAGTAACAAGTGATTTCTTATACGATAAAATTACCGCAGAAGAAGCATATAACAGAATGATAGAAGAGTTGAAAAATTTACTCATAGAAAATGAAGAATTATCAGAATAAAAAAAGGCGCGAAAGCGCCTTTTTTTATTATCAACTGTAAAAACAACTAATAAAACTTTTTGGACACCCTTTTTAAAATTTTAGAGAATATTTAGAAACTGTTTTGTTACAAAAAATTAACTATATTAATATATCAGGTGATTTGACAATGATATAAAATGATGATATAATTTGTTTATAAAATGATAAAAAGGAGGTTAATTTTTATGGCAAGAAGGCCAAATCCAACATTAAGAGCAAAAAGAAAAGAAAATTTAATGGATTCTATAATTAAAATAATAACGGAGGAATCAATAGCTGAAGCAACTACCAGACATATTTCTGAGATGTCTAATTTAACGATAGCTTCTTTACACTATTATTTCGGATCCAAAGATGGTGCATTAGTCGCTACAGGTGAAAGTATTTTAGAAGATTGGATAAATGAATTTTTTAAAAAAAGAACTATGACTGCTGAAGAAAAAATTAGAAGAATATATGCTCCACCAAAATATATGATAGCCTTTTCTCAAATATTGACTTATCCATATAGGCAAAAAAAAGTTTCAAGAAAAGCGAGATTGCTTGATATGAATTTTACCAATACAATAAAAGAATTTTTAAAGGTGCATGAAATAGGTTTAGAAAATCTAGAAAATACGACGGAATTAATCAAAACATTTTTAATAGGTTTAAGTTTTAAAATTATTGTCAATCCGGATATTTTAGATTCAGAATTGGAAAATTTGAGGAATTTCTTTAATAAGAAAGAGGAATTACCAGATATAAAAGGATTTAAATGAGGAATGGTAATTCCTCTTTTTTTATTTTTTTATAAAATATAGAATTACGATTATATTTAGGTTTAAATATTTGTAATTAAATGTTATTGAATGTTTTTGAATTTTATAATTTCCCCTTTTTATTATAAAATATAATACTATATATATTTGAGTTATAATAAAGAAGGTGGGAATATGTTTTTTTATTTATTACCGGCAGTATTTTTTGGGTGGTCATTGGGTGCAAATGATGCAGCTAATATTTTTGGTACAGCGGTATCAAATAGAATTGTAAAATATCGGACAGCTACTATTATTTCTGCAATTTTTATATTAATTGGAGCAGTATTAGGAGGAGCTAAAGGAATAGAAACAATTAGTAACGTTACAGCACAGAGTTTGATTTCTGGGTCAATTTCAGTATTGTCAGCAGCAATTACAATGACAGTAATGACATATTTTGGAGTTCCCGTCTCATCTTCTCAGGCGATAGTTGGTTCAATTATGGCAGTTGGATTGATAGAAGGTGGGGTAAATTGGTCAATAATTTTGAAACTGGTTCTGGCATGGGTGGGAACACCAATTGGAGGTATGATTTTTGGATTTATTTCCTATAAAATTCTATCAATTCCTTTTAATAAAATAAAATCTATATATATGAAAGAAAGAGTTGTTCAAATTGCCACTCTTATTATTGGAGCATATGGGTCTTATTCTCTTGGTGCAAATAATGTTGCAAATATTACAGGCGTGTTTGCCAGTTCAATAGGTGTTAGTACGGCAGCACTGGTTGGGGGGCTTGCAATATCTTTTGGAGTATTAACATATAGTTATAAAGTTATGATGACAGTTGGCCGTCAAATAATAGAACTTGATTATTTTTCTGCAGCAATTGCTGTGCTTGGTGAATCAATAACAGTGTGGATATATGCATTACTTGGTATACCAGTTTCTACATCACAGGCGATAGTTGGTGCAGTAATTGGTGCTGGCTATGCGAGAGGCTCAAGATTAACAAATAAAAAGATATTATTCAAAATATTAAGTGCATGGGTTAATACACCTATTTCAGCAGGAATGATTACAGCGATTATATACTTTGTGTTTAGAGCAATTTTTAAAATAAGTATTTAGCAGGAGGTGCCAAATATGGGATTATTTTTTGGTAAAAAAGAGAAAAAAATTATAGAATTATTTGATCAACATCTTGATGCTGTTGACAGAACAATAGAAGTGCTTGTAGAATTAATAAAAAATTTAGATACAAAACCTGAAAGAATAAGAGAGCTTTCAGATAAAGTAAGAAATGCAGAAACCGAGGCAGATCATATTAGAAGGCAGGTAGAATCAGAAATGTATTCAGGAGCTTTTTTGCCTAATTTCAGAGGGGATTTGCTTGGTACTGTTGAGTCTATGGATAGGATTGCAAATAAAGCAGAAGGTGTTGCTGATGAAATAGAGCTTCAAAATTTATCAGTTCCAGATGAAATATTACCAGATCTGGTTGAGCTCATAAAAAAATCCCAGGTAACATATAAAGCAGTTAAAGAAGCTGCAAAAGAGATGTTTGAAAATTTTGAAAAGGCTAATGAAATGATTTTAAAAACCGAAAATTATGAGCATGAGACTGATATTATAGAAAGAAATACAATAAGAAAAATATTTTCACTTGATATATCACTTGCAAAAAAAATACAGTTAAAAAAGCTTGTTCATAGGATTGCAGATATATCTGATACATCTGAAGATGTTTCTGATAGAATTCAAATAATTATATATAAAAGAAAAGTATAAAAGGTGCGCAGGTAGCGCACCTTTATTTATTTTAATAAAAATATTTATCAAAAGTTATTGAATTCCAATAATAGTATGATATTCAAAAGAAGTATTTTCAGACCAATTATAAATAACCAGTTCAATTAAATACATTCCAGATGACTCGAAAATATTAGCAGGAATATTATAAGATAGATCAGTTATTGAAAAATTTGGTGTATCTGGAACATAATCATCAGCAACTCTCTTTCTATTTTCCCAGTCAACCATATTTGTAATTTCGTTAATTTTAGCTATGTTAATTTCTGCTCCTTCATAAGGTAAATTTAAATTGTTATTCCATTGAAGCGTAATATTTTCACCAGGAGTATATATACTAAAATTATAAGGAGAAGTTATTTCTAAAGAATTTTCTGGATATAGTTTTCCTAAATATAAGGTTTTTGAATCGACTACTTCATTATTATAATTATAAACTTTTACGGTGTAATTAGCATCTTCATAGAAATTTAAAGTTATAACATCAAAAAGTTCTTCATTAAAATAATAATTATCTCTTTCATAATATAAATCAGTTATATATTCATCATTTTTCCATACTTCAACTTTTTGAACACTTTCTGGATTAGATATATTCACATCAAACCTTAAAGCTAATTCTGAGGTTGGAATACCATCATCATCAGGCCTGATTCTTGTAATTCCTTCCATTTCATAATTTATTATTTGAGGTTTTTGCATATTTTGATTAAAATCAATAGTAGATATTATTAATGGATTTTCAATTCCACTTATTAATCCATTAAAATAAGGATCCGGAAAATCAATAATAATCTTTTCAATTTCTTTAGAATCAATAGTTCCTTCAAGAGTGATATCTGGTAAATATATACTTAAATCTTTAAAATCTTCTGGATTTTCGAAAAATACAGCGGGATATATCATAATTGGACCAAAAATATGAATAGGAATATTTATATCATTAGTAAATAGTTCTGAAAAGTTTGAACTATATATATCCCAAATGTTAAAAATTTCAAAGGGGCCAGAAGTTATGTCATGTTCCTGTGGAAGATAATCTATAATCGAATCTTCTAATGCCGTTCTTATAATATCCTTTTGAGAGAATATAGAGTTTTGTATTGAAGCAACTCTTGTTTCGAAAAAATCATCTCGAGGTTTTAACATTTCACCAAAAATGTTATTTTCCATTTCAGGTGCAGTTATAGTGTAATCGCTTGCCAAAGTTAAAAATAATTCATCTAAAGAAGCCTCAAGAGAATCGCTTTGCAGAATGGAGGTTATAGTGGCAGATGGATTATTTAAATCGTATAGAAAAAAAGCACTTCCATGTACATAGATATTATTGAATATAAATGCCATCATTGAAATCAAACCTTCATCAACTATTAGATAATCATTTTCATCAAAAGTAAGAGAATAATCAGAAAGATCTTCATAATTCAATTTTTTTGTCAAAAATTCCCAGTCAAATATAGCATCTCCTGGTGTGTTTTTATCTATACCTATAAATTCAATATTATCTATATCATCAAGTTTTAATAATATATCAGTATAAAGGCCAAAAGATCCTTTTTGTGGTTCTTGCCCATAATAAGTTACAGTAGCAGCTATATGTAATTCTGTATTATTATCTATAATTCCATCGCCATTCCAATCAAAATCATTTATTTCCCATTTTATATTTTCATCAAGATAATCATTTATGGAAAGTTTTTGAGAAAATACTCCAAGGTCTTCTATTATATTAATTAATGATTCTTCTAAATTTTCAGGAATATTTATTAAATTTAAAATGAAACTCTGAAAATTATTATTTGTAATGGCATGCATTAATGATTCAATATATTCCTTGTGATTAAAAAATATATCGTTAATATTATGTATTTCATCAGGAAGACTTTTTAAAACAGTTAAAATATCGTTATAAGCAGGTGTGGAGATTGAAGTTATATCTATGTTGCTATTTAGTACAATTGTTCCAGAAGGACTTTCAAGAATACTATAACCATAGTTTGCTGTAAATATTGAAAAATCGATAATATTTACTTGCCAGTCCTCTAATTTATAGTCATAAACATATTTCCAATTACCCTTATTAACTATATTTAAAGCTGGACCTATATCAAATCTTGAAAATTCATCAGGTACATCTTCATTGCATGAATTCATTCCATAATAATAAACAAATGATGAAAAATCTGTTAGATCCACTTTTCCGCTCAGGTTAAAATCACCCAACAGTCCACCCCATTTCCAATTATAAGGATCAAAATCATTATATTGTTTGGTTAAAGTATTTCTTGAAAAATAATCAATTTTTTCGATATTAAAATTATTTGCTTTAATGGTTAAAAGTACATCACCAGCATTTACAAAATTTATGGTTGAAATTGCTACTAACAATTTATCTTCTTTTTCTTTTACAATATTCATAAACATTGAAGGAATTTCAATTTTATCTGGAGAAACATTCGTTATTAAAAATTCGAAAGAATCTGCTGTCACCTTTGAGGTGACAACAGCAACATTATCATTAAAACTTATATCTATAATTCTTGAAATATTCAAATTATTGTTTTCATTTATAACTTTATTGTCTTTAATACAGGCTGATAATAACAGTGAAATAATCAGTATTATAAAAAACAAATATAAGAATTTTTTCATTCAAAACACCTCCTATTGTCCGTGAACTTCAAGTGAATTTTCTATCTCAAGCAAAACAGGCGCTTTATTTTCTTCAAATAAAATAAAGGCATCAGTAATTTCTATTGTTGTTCCATATACAATGGAATCATTATTTAGTGTGAAAGATGCAATTTCTGTATCTGATAAATCTAAAGGAGATTTGAATATTATAGATATAATAATTTCTTTATATTCTTCATCGGTATAATCATCAAATTTTATGGAAGATTTTATTAGTGAAAAATCTATATCGGAATCCGAAATGGAAATATTACTAGCATCAAAGGTTATTTCAGGATCAGTTTTTAAATAAAATTCTATGCCATAAACTTCTGTTAAATCATCTCCTGAAGTATTAAGTTGGAAGGTATTTTGATTATTTTCAAGATACTGTGGAGCAAATGACACGTAATTTCCTTTTAACAGTGGATCGTATATAAATGATTTTACAGGAGAAATTATGGTTTCGTTTCCATCGTCTGCTAATATTGCATAATAATATATATCACCATATTGTAATTTGTTAAATAATTGCCATAATTCTATAGTAATTTCTTCATTTGGATTTCCAATTAATGATGTCTCAAAAATACCGGGGTATGTCCAAACCTCTTGCCATGGAGTGAAAAGCAATATGTGATATTCAATTTGATTTGCTGTGTTTGAAGCGTAGAAAGAGATGGTATCAAGAGGATTGGCGGTTTTATCAAATGAATCATATACTTCAATATCCATGGAATTATCTGAAGATGAAATATTGAAACTTCTTATATTTGAATTATAAGAGCGATCGATGTCTCTGTTTCCTTTCACCATCCATATATATGGTCCATCTTTTAATTCTAGGTTATAGTCAGGATTAATAACATAATCAAAAGGTTCAATATAGTTGGTATCAGTTTCAATCAATTCTTTTGCTGATTTCAAAAAGAAAGTATATTCAATATTCTCGCCAAGCTCTTCCCATGTAAAACCTATATTCTTAAAAGACTCTGATGATATAATAAATTCTCCGTTTAAAGGGGTAAAAAGCTGTAATTTATTTTCTTCCGGTTCTCCCCGTATATCTTTTATTTCAAATGTGAATGTTGCGCTTATAATATTTCCACTATCGTCCATTATATGCCAGTAATAAATTCCCGGATTATCAAAATCAACAGTTACATAATATTGATTTTCAAGATTTGTATTATAAATAATGTTACCTTCTTCATCTATTACTTCAAAAATATAATTCATATTTTGTAGTGGTGCAGGACTATCAGGATCAGGTGGAGGCATTATGTGATGCCAGCTAAACCAAATAGTATAGTAATCAAAAACAGCATTTTGTTCTGGATAATCCAGTAAAACCTCATATGGTTCTGTATTGATGAAGAACCATCTGTGTTCTGTTTCTTGATATTCTTCAGGTTCAACATTTGCTAATGATAACCAGTATTTGTAAGCTCCATCTTCAAGATTTATGTTATAATTAAATGTCATTTCACCAGTAAACATATCAGTTCCTGTTGAATAATCGTCTGGAGTAATTAATATATCCATATTTTCCCAGGTATCTATAGGTCGTATATGTAATTCGAAATCACCTGTATAAGATGGATCCATTCCCCATATAAATCCAATGTTATTGGCTTGTGTAGCATCACCATCCAGAGGTTGTATAAGATGCAAATCTAACATCCAAGTTCCTTCTTCGATAAAGAAATACCATATTTCACTTTCAATATAATTTGATTCATCAATAAATGCACGAATTTTCCATTCATATTCTTTTCCAACTGATAATTCAGGGATTATCATTTCTGCTTCATAACTTCCAAAATCTTCGTCATACCATAAGATGTTTATATCTTCAGAAGCTTTTGACCAATTATCATCATTTATTTCTCTGTAATATAATTCGAAAATGTTTGCTGTAGCTGTTTGTGAATTTAGATTATTCACACCCCATCTGAAATAAACATCTGTTGTAGTATCTCCTGGTAAAGATGAGACATAATCAGGAGGATCCATTTTATAGAAATATGCAGTTTCTTCAATATCTCCAATTTTAAACTCAAAATAATCACTATATATTTCATGTTCTTCAAAGGTTTCAGGATCCTGATAATATCCCATAACATTCCATCTATATTTTCCTGTATCTAATGAAATTGAAGTTGTTTCTGATGAGAGTTGATATTCAAAATAGTTATATGGTTCAGTTAATTGTTCTATATAAAGTACATATTTATCTACTATTATAGGTTCATCCATATTGTTTTTGTGGATAAATGCTTTCCATTCGAAGTTAACTTCAGCTGGAGCATCAGTTGAATGCCATTCATTTTCTGGTGAAATTAAATCTATATAATAGAATGTATCTTCAACATATATATTGAACCAGTATGGATTTTCTGGGTAAATAATTTCTATATTTCCATTACCAAAATCTGCATAACCTATAACAGCCCAGAAATAACTACCTTCATTTAAATCAATAGTGACCTGTGTATCAGATGTTTTGACGAGTCTTATTAATTCGTTTGGACTTAAATTTCCATCAATATAATCCCATACACGCCATTCTGTATTATCTATAATTAATTCGTATGTAATTGTAGCATTATTTATATTTTTTGGAGTCCATTGAAAGGTTACGGATGTTCCGATTATTGTAATGTCTTCAAGATGAATTGTTCCTTTCTCTTTTCCAAAATCTTCTAAATTTATTTCTATTTTACTGTCGAGACCACTAATTAATCCTTTAAAGGTCGAATCTGGAAATTCAACAATTAGATTGGTTGAATTGTTACTTTCTTCTATATAAATATCTGGCAAAAATACATTTAAATTTGAAAAATCATCAGGATTATTGAAAAACACACCAGGATAAATGGTTATATTTTTATTGTACTCTAAAGGAATATCTATACCTTTTGAAGGGTCTTGTATTATCTGTGCCAACTCTTCAGTTTTTTTCAGAGCGTCCATAGCCGGAATAAAATCTTCTAATTTTACAGGTGGAGTATCGCCAGAGGTTGGATCATGTGGCTGAATAATATAATCCATAATTCTATCTTCAAAAATCTTATTTAAAATATCATGTAAGGATATAAGTTCATTTTTTATTGTATTAATTAACTCAATAGAAGTATTATAGTCTTTAAAATATAGCATATGTCCAAATATATAGGTCTCAAGTTCCCATCCAGTTATCTTCTCGGAATCAAGAGGTGGAGGGTTTTTTAAAAGGGTTTTTAAAATCTCATCTATTTTATCCATAAGATTAACATTGCTTTTTAAAGCAGCTTTTATGTTTTCTGAAGGATTATTGAGATCATATATAAATAATGATTTTCCTATTATTCCTATTAATCCAGTTACAAGTGATATTTGCCCTGCAGTTCCTTCATCAATTAATATATAGTCATTATCATCAAAAGTTGGATTATGATTTTCGCTGATATTTTCATTAATTAATTCATAATCAAAGATAGCATCACCACCAGCTGGATCTATTCCAAGAACTCTTGAAAATTGATCGATTTTTAGTAAATCATAAAAAGGAATAGAATCTTCACCATTTTCAGTCTTTATTTTTAGTTTTAAAGGTGAAGTGGATTCAACAGTTCCATCCATATCCCAATCAAATTCATTTATTTTATATTTTACATCTGTATACAAATATCCATTTTTTATTGTTCCAAAAAGCAAAGAGATATTATTAATGTCCTTTATTATGTTTAATAAAGCAGTTTCTGTTGCATCTGACATATTAATGATATATTTTATAAATATTTGTGGTGATGCTTCAAAAGAAGCTAAGGAAGAAATAAAGTCTTTATTTTCATTTAAAAAAGTCATGATATGGGAATAAGTATTATAGATATTTTTTAAGCCAGAAACAATATCTTTTTCCATATCGTCTGTAATTATGTCTGGATTTGTATCAGATGTTACGGTTATGGTTGGTTGGGTAGATATAACATCAATTCCATAATTTGCAGCAAATATTGAAAAATCTGATAATCCTATTTTTCCATCAGGTTTGGCTAAATCAAACACTTCATCCCAGATATCCTTATGTGCAAAATTACCAGCTGGACCAATATCTATTAAATCAAAATCTTTCATATTTCCATTAAAACTATCTCTTTCAAGTCCATAAAAATATGTAAACGATGAAAAATCTGAAATATCAACCTTTCCATCAAAATCAAAATCTCCTAACAGTCCAAAAGAGACGCCTTTATTATAATAATCGAAATTTTTTGTAATACTATTTCTATTATAAGTATTGATACTTTTAAGTTTAAAATCTTTATCAGTTACTTTTAATAATATATCCCCACGATGAATAATACCAGGAGAAGAAATAGCTACCTTTAAACCAGCATCATTTTTTATGATTTTTAAAAATTTTGAAGGTATGTAAATATTGTTAATATTTGTATTTTCAAAAACAAATTCAAAACTATCGGCTTCAACATTTGATTTTATAATATATTCGTTATTATTTTTTTCTATAATAATAGATTTAAAACTTTCTTGATTTTTAACATCCTTTTTGAAATTAAAACATGAAGTAAGAAGAAATATAGATAAAATTAAGATTATAAACAAAAAGTATTTATTTTTCATTATATAATCACCCCCTTATTGTCCTATGGTGATTGATATAAAATCACCAGTTGTAAATAATATTTCCGTATCATTTATTTCGTACATATATGTTGATTTTTCAAATTTTATCTTTGTATTTCCTGATTTTTTTGAATTAATTTCTACTGTGATGAGATTTTCTGGAAGAACAAAATTGGTATCTTCAGAAACTACACTAAAAATAAATTCATTATGGTCATTATATTCAATTATTTTTTTGATAACATAATAATTATCGTCATCAAATAAAGGATTTTCAATACAATTTTCTGGGTTAATATCAACATATTCAGGATCATAAGAAATTCTTATATCAAATCCATGAATATTGTTTTTAAAGGAAGTATTTATTGTAAAATTATCAACGGAATTTATATTTATATTTATTTCATTTGGAATAAAGTATATATCAGGAAGTTCGCCTTCTTCTTTTTTTATAAATTCAAAACTCCATATAGGCCCTGGTACAATATACATACCATCTGTTGCCACAATTCTCCAATAATAGTTTGAAGAATAATTTAATTCCTTATCCAATCTGTTTGTTTGTAAATTGTATTCTGTATAATCGTTTTCAATTAAATTATTAACCTCATCATATACATCTGAAATATAGAAATCAAAAGTCAAAGGTGTACCTTCTGGGTCAAAAGCTTTCCATTCAAAAGATACAGTTGTACCAACAACTGTTGGGGCATCTGGTTTGTGATATGAATCTATAATTGGTGGTTTATTTTGAGAAGAAATAGTAAATTTTCTTAATGGGCTTTTTACAGGCGGATTTACTGTATCTGAAACTTCAACATTCCAGTAAAAATCTCCAGGTTCTTGTAATTTATAAGTATAAGAAATTTTTTTGTTTTGCGAATCTTCAAGGGATATTATTTCATTTAAAGTAGTTTCAGATTTTCCTATATTCAAACTGTATAATAGAGTTCCATTGTCTGTATCTGTGGCTATCCAGCTAAAGGCTATTTCGTTTGAAGTAAATGAAGAATTATCTTCTGGGGAGAGTAATTGAATGGTTGGAGTTGCATTTTCAGGTGGAGAATAATTAAAAGAAAATACAGATGATTCTACAGTTTCTTTTCCATCTGAAACCAGAACCTTCCAGAAATATTGTCCAGTCGAATTTAAAGAATATGTATAAGTTGTTTTTTCATAATTTGAAATTATGTTGTTAAAAGCAGTTTTGGATTTTCCAAGGAATAAATCAAAAGTTAAAGGATCTTTATCAGCGTCGCTGGCATCCCATGAAAACTTTATTTTGGAAGTTGTTACAGTATCATTATCAGCAGGATATACAAGGAATATTTCAGGTTTGTGATTGATAGTTGAATCTGAAGTTGGTTGATAATCAAATTGCGGGGCTTCCCCAACCAGGATTTTATAATTTTTATTTGGTTCATCCCATAATTCGACTCTCCATTGATATTTTCCTTTAATAGGAGGTTCGTAAGCATAATTGCTGACTTCTAGCGGGTCATCATTTAATTTTATAAAATCATTTCCTAGATATTTAAGATAGATATTATAATATATAGCATCCTCTTCAATGTCATTAGCCTCCCATTTAAAAATTACTTTTTTGTCTTTTACAATTTGATTGTCTAAAGGTGAAATATATCTGCCAAATGTAGGAGGGTTATTCTCTGCAGGTTCTAAAAGTACATTTTCAGTTCTTTTTTCTTTTGCATAAACCGTAACTTTACTACTTAGAGGATAATAATAGGTTCTAGAAACTTCATAATCATAATCACCTGCCGGTAACTTAAATTCATAAGAACCATTTTCATCAGTTTTAGCTTGGACTACAAGACTCCCATTTTGAATTATTTTTATAGTAGCACTTTGGATAGGTGTATTTGTTATTTTATCTTTTACATTAAAAGTGATAAAACCTTCTTCGATTTGTTGTAATCTGTCACAAGAGTAAATAAAAAACATGGTTATCGATATTAAAATTAAAATCCATACTTTTTTTCCCATTTTTTCACCCCCTGATTTTAATTTGTAATTTAAACAATATTAACATCATAGTTGTTTAGACCTGATTTTTTTTAGAAAGTTCATAAATAAAATAATAAAAATTGAACTTTTTTATAAAAAAGAAGTCTAAATGCATACAGGAAATTATGAAAAGGGAGGGACCCCTAATGAGAATCGGAAATAATTATTTAAACCAGACGAATAGATTATCAAATTTATCAAATTTGCTATTGCAAAGATCACAGCAATTGGCAAGTGGAAGTAGATTGATTAACGCATCTGTGGATCCTGCAGGATTTAGTATAGCTCAGAGGTTAAATACACAATTTAGATCAGCTTATCAAGCTGTAAGGAATATATATGATGGGATAGGAGCGTTAAATGTTGCAGATCAGGGGATTTCATCTATTCAGGATACATTGGGTCGTATGAGAGAGCTGGCAACAAGAGCTGCAAATGATACATTACCTGAAGAAGCAAGAAGCGCTATTCAGGAAGAATTTAATCAATTAAGGCAGGGAATAAGAGATGTTGTAAGAGATACTCAATATAATAATCAACAGCTATTAAATGGAGAATTTCAGGCTAATTTACCGTTAGATACAACAGGAAGAAATAATTTAAATGTTGAAATTCAAGATATGAGACCAGAAGCACTAAACCTTGAAAACATAAACTTAACGACGCAGGAAGGAGCAGAAAATGCATTAAACACCCTTGAAGAGGCAGCAAATAATATTACAAATGTGAGAACTCAGGTTGGTTCGTATGTTAATAGATTAGGAGTTGCAGCAGAAAATCTTTTAAACAGAGCAGAAAATACAGGTGCAGCAGAAGAAAGAATTGCAGGTGCCGATATGGCAAAAACCATGGTTGAATATATAAGAAATCAAAATTTAAGAGATATGACATCGATGTTGTTTTCTCAAACAGGGCAGCTAAATGCAGCATCAGTTTTAAATATCTTACAATCTCCTTAAAAAGTTAATATTATCTAAAAAGAGAGCCGAAAGGCTCTCTTTTATTGATTATCTATTAATTTTAAAAGTGCTTTAGCAGCATAAGTAGGGCCATTTTCTTCGAACCCAGAAACACCTAATTGAGTTTTTATTTCTCCAACTTTAACTCCGCTTTTAATCATCTGTTCCAAAAATCTTTTAGCGATTTTTTCGTGTTTTTCCTTTCTTTGAACTGCTCCAAAAGGATTTGCAAAATAACTATAAGTTAATCCAACCTCAGCAGTGGTGCCTTTGGCCATTCTGGCACCTTTTGAAAATACATTGTAAGCACTTTCCCAATCATTGAAAAAATTGATATATGAATTATCTTCAGCTTTTACATAATTATTGGCGTATAAGAAATAATCTATTTTAGTTGGTTTTATTATATCTTTGTAATTTGAATAAGGGACTATTACTCTTGCATTTGTTTCATTTGGATTCATAAAAATACTTCTATCTATTGCGGAATAAGCGTATCCGGGTTGTAAATCATCAAGTCTTACAAATGCACCAGTTTCCGTGCCGAATGCAATAATATTTCCGTTAATATCTATTTCTAAAGAACCCATATCATCAATTAAAATATTAACTTCTGAAACTTCTTTTGATAGCCTATTCAGCGCGTCTAAAGTCTCGGATTTTCCAGCACCACTATCACCTATTAACATTACATTAGCTTTTTTCCCATTTCTTAGAACAATTTCTGCTAAAGCTCCATGAATAGGTAAATTTCCTTCATCAATAACTTTTAGATTATGAATGGTTAAAATCATTTTTTTCATATAGCCAAAATAATCAACATCATCATCTCGCCCTAAAAGGCTTACATATGTTCCATCTTTTTCTTTATAAATTACACCTTTTTTATATTCGACTTTTTCAAAAAATCTATCTTCAAGTCCATAAAAATATATTCCATCTGGTTTTTTTCGCTGAACAATCCCAAATCCTGCCAGTTCAAATAAATTAGTTAAACCTGCAGCCATTGCGAGGAATTCCTTATATACATATACTAAAATATATTTTTTACCAACATGTACTGGAAATGCAAACCAATCTTCTGGATTTTCCAGTTCTATATTTTCTAAGATTGGAGAATCAATAACTTTAAATATACCTTTTCTTTTATTTGATTTTGTATAAAATATTACAGGGGGTTCAAACACAACACCCCATACGAAAGGAACCTTATATAAACTATCAGAACCATTTAAAACCTTATCTTTAAAAGATGGAGTATCTATAGAAAATGCAACTTGAGCACCACTTGGTAATTGTCTTAATACTTTTAATCTATCATCTGAAACATTAATCAGAATTTGACGATAGAAATTTGTAATTAAGCTTTTAAAATCAGTATTATTTCTAACAAGAATCATTTCTTTATAGATTTTTTGAATTCCATTAGAAACATAATCGTTTTTTTGTATCATGAATCTATGCTTATTTCTCCATAAATTGTAAATTCTTTCTACAAACTTGACAATCTGTTCCTTTTTATCACTTAATTTTGGAAAACTATAAAAAGGTGAAGAATCTATTTCATCAATTTTTTCAGCAGATAAAGCAAAAAGCATTTTAATTATCTGATCAAGATCATAACGTTCTTTAACTTCAACAGCATCTTCATTTTTTAAAAATAAAGAAAAAAAAGTTAAAAGGCTTTCATTTCTTTCTTCGAGATCATTTAAAAATTCTATAACCAATTCTTTTAAAATTTTACTGTGAATAATTTGAGCGTTGGAAGAATATGTAATGCTACCGTCAATTAAAACAGTTCTCGACATAAAATCACCCCTTATCTTGTATTTTTATAGTAATTATACCACAAAATAGATAGGATTTAAAATTTCTGGAAATAGAATTTATAAAAATATAAAGTTAAAAATTTTTAATTTCTTAAACCAAAAATACAAAATTTAATGGTAAAATTAGTATATAAATTAAATTTAAATTCAGGAGGTAATTATATGTTTAGAATACTATTAAAAGGAAAAATTCATAGAGCATCAGTTACAGAAAAAAATATTCATTATGAAGGTAGCGTTACAATTGATGAAGAATTAATGGAGCTTGCAGATATAGAAGAAAATGAATTGGTTCAAATAGTGGATATAAATAATGGTGCAAGATTTGAAACTTATGTTATTAAAGGAGAAAGAGGATCAAGGATAATAGGTTTAAATGGTGCAGCTGCAAGAATGGTAGAATTAGGTGATAAAATTATTATTATGGCATATGGGTTGTATTCTAAAGAAGAAAAAAGTAATCCGAAAATAGTTGTAGTAGATGATAAAAATAATCCAAAAATCCTAAAAAATCATGAAGAACCTAGAACGGAGTGCTAAATTTGAAAGTATTAGGGGTAATCGTTGAATATAATCCATTCCATAATGGACATTTATATCACTTAAAAAAAGCTAAAGAGATAGTAAAACCTGACTTCACCATTGCGGTGATGAGTGGAAATTTTGTTCAAAGAGGGGAACCGGCAATTATAGATAAATTTTCCAGAGCAGAAATAGCACTGGAAATGGGGGTTGATATAGTTTTTGAACTTCCATTTTTATATTCTATACAGGATGCAAATGGTTTTGCATTGGGAGCTATTGGGATTTTAGAAAGAACAAAAGTTGTAACAGATATAGTATTTGGGAGCGAATCAGCAGATATTGAAACATTAAATATTATTTCTGATATAATATATAAGCAACCTGATAAGTTTAAAAATCTTTTAAAAAAATATCTAAAAGAAGGATATTCTTTTCCGAATGCGAGAAAATACGCATTAATTCATTTTTTTGAAAAAAATAATATCTTAAAAAAAGAAAAAGTTTTGGCTATTGAAAAATCTAATGATATATTAGGATTGGAATATTTAAAAGCTTTAAAATATTATAATTCTAAGATCGTCCCACATGCGATACAGCGACAGGGGGCAAATTATAATGATGAAGAATTTAAAGGTAGTTTTTCTAGTGCTACAGCCATTAGAAAATTGTGGAAAGAAGAAATGTATGAATTAATAAAAAAATCAGTTCCACAAAAAACATATGAAATATTAAAAAGGGAAGAGAATTTGGGTAAAGCTCCAATATTTATTGAAGATTATGAAATATCTTTACTATCTTTTTTAAGAACATTAAATAGGGATGATATTCAAGAAATTTTTGGAATCAATGAGGGTTTGGAACAAAGAATAATAGAAGCTGCAAAACAAAGTGCATCTATAATAGAATTTTACCGTTTAGTAAAAGCTAAAAGATTTACTTATACTAGAATAAAAAGAACACTCTTAAGTATTTATTTTAGACTAAAAAAAGGTTTAATATATGAAGCTAATAAATACGGTCCTCAATATTTAAGAGTTCTGGGTTTTACAAAAAAAGGAAGAAAATTATTATCAGTAATGAGAGAACAAATAGCGTATCCAATAATTGTCACGCCATCGAATTATATTTCTATTATAAAAAATATAGAAAGGGATTTAGATAATAAGCGCAAAGAATGGGAAATAAAAAAGAATTTATATTTTAAAATGATAGAATATGATTTTAAAGCATCTAATGTATATTCAATGTATTATAAAAATAAAGAATTTTCTAGAGGCGAAATAGATAAAAAAGCAAAAATAATTATTCTTAAGTGATTGAAAGGGGTTTTAATATGAAAAAAATTTTTGTATTTATATTTTTAATATTAATTTTTACAATGTCATTTTCAATAAAAAGTGTTATATACTATACTGCAAGTGCTTCAAATGTTTCAATAATAGGGGATTTTTCAGATGAACCTATTCAAATGGAAAAAACAAATACGGGATTATGGAAAAAAACTTTTGAATTAGAAGAAGGAGAATATAAATATTTATTTTTAGTAGATGGAAAGGAGATTCTGGATTATAAAAATACAAACACTGTTTATTCAAATGGGAAATTATATTCATTACTCAAAATAAAAGAAGAAAAAACATATTACCCATCTATAGGTGATGGAAAAGTTGGATTTATAAAACATGAAAGAGAAAGAAAATATATAAATCCAGTAAAACCTGGAGATATTTATTTATCAATAGAAGTGCAAAAAAAAGATATTGAAGATGCATATTTTGTTGGTAATGCAAAAGTCGTAAAAAAAGAGAAATTAACATTTGATAAAACAGAATTATATAGATTCCATGTGAAAACACCTGCTAATGTATTGAGATATAAGTTTATTATAAAAGATGGTGAAAATAGTATCGAATATCCTAATTTAGATTATTTTGAATTTGATTTTAATAAACCAATAATAAAATATTTTGATGTACCAGATTGGACAAAAGGTAGAATATATTATCAAATATTTCCAGAAAGATTTAGAAATGGAGATAAAACAAATGATCCAGCATATACATATGAATGGTATGGTAATTATACATCATCATCATTAGGTTCTAATGGATTTTATGGTGGAGATTTAAAAGGTATTATAGAATCAATAGAATATTTAAAAAATTTAGGAATAGAGGCAATTTATTTAAATCCAATCTTCGAATCAGTTTCTAGTCATAAATATGATACTAAAGATTATTTAAGAATAGATTCACATTTTGGTGATGACAAAACATTTATCCAAATGGTTAAGGACTTAAAGAAAAACAATATAAAAATAATTCTTGATGGAGTTTTTAATCATACAGGTGATGAATTTTTTGCCATGCAGGATATATTTAGAAATCAAAAAAGATCTAAGTACTTAGATTGGTATTTTATAAAGAAATTTCCAGTTACAAAGTCTGCAGATAGCTATGAATCATGGTGGGGATATGCGGACCTTCCTAAATTAAACTTAGAAAATCCTGAAGTAAAAGCTTATATTACCACTGTCTTAGGAAAATGGATGGAATATGGCATTGATGGTTGGAGATTAGATGCAGTAGATCAAGTGAAAAATTCATTCTGGGAAAATTTCTTTTATCCTATAGTAAAAGGGATAAATGAAAATGCTGTTATTAGTGGTGAATACTGGAAAGATTCTACTCAATATTTCGAAAAACCAGCTTTTGATACTGTTATGAATTATTTGTTTAGAGATGCAGCTTTGGGATATGCAAAAGGCGGAAGTGCTTATAATTTTGTAAAAAACACAAATACTTATTTAGAAAAATATCCGCCTCAAATAATTCATACATTATGGAATTTATTAGATAGTCATGATACACCAAGAGCAATTACAGAATTAAATGATGATATTGATAAATTTAAAATAGCAGTTGGTATTCAAATGACCTTTATTGGAGCGCCAGTTATATATTATGGAGATGAAATAGGGTTGACAGGTGAAAGAGATCCTTGGTGTAGAAAACCATTTCCATGGGATGAAGAATTTTGGAATATGGATATATATAATTACTATAAATCTCTTATAAAACTTAGAAAAGAACATGAAGCATTAAGATATGGAGAATATGAAGTAATAAAAACAAAATTGGGAGCTTTGATATATAGAAGATATACTGAAAATGATGAAGTAATTATAATATCCAATTCAAGAAAAATACCTGTAAAAGCAAATATAGAACTAAATGGGGATTATATAGATTATTTTACAGGCGAAAAAATAAAAACAATTGAAAAAATATCAGGATTAACATTTAGAATATTAATAAGGCAGTGATCATATGTATTATTATGAAATAGCGGTTTTTGGAACATATACATATGATACATTTACATATTCTTATGAAGAAAAATTATCACCTGGCCAAAGGGTGCTAATTGATTTTAGAAATCAGCAAAAATTAGGTGTAATTATTTCAGAAACCGATGAAAAAAATTATAATGTGAAAAAAATAGAATTGGTTGTGGATTATAAACCGTTGATAAAAAATGAACATATAAAATTAATAAAAAATGCATCAAAAAAATTTCTTGTTCCTATAAGTGAAATGGGGAAATTAATATTTCCCCCGGCTTCTTCCGATAAGATAAAAATAAAAATAATACCTAAATCCCCTTTGTCCAATATGGAAAAACCTATATTTTTAAATGAGTATTATAGAAAATTCAAAACTAAAAAAGCAGCAAATAAAGTATTAAAAAAAATGATAAAAGAAAACCTTGTTGAATTGAATATACATATAAAGAAAGAATTAAAAAAGAAAAGAAAAGTTGTTATATTGAAAAAAGATATAATTGAAGTATTAAATGAAAAAATATCCAATAGCGGTATAAAAGTTGTAAATTATATTAATGAAAAAAATAATAAAATATATGAAAATGAACTATATGAACAAAAAATAATTTCGCGATCTTCTACAGTTTTAAAAACATTAATAAAAAAAGGAATTATAGAATTTATTGATGAAGAAGAGATAAACGAAAAACCGTTTATAGTAGAACTTACAGATAAACAGAAAGAATTGAAAGAAAAAATACTAAAAAATAAAGATGGAATCGATCTTTTATATGGTGTAACTGGAAGTGGAAAAACAGAGATATTTTTCGAAGTTATGGAAAAATATTTGATTAAGAATAAAAAAATAATGATTATAATACCAGAGATTTCATTAACACCACAATTTGTTTCTCGTATAAAGAAAAGATTTCCAGCTAAAAATATAGGTGTGTATCATTCAAGTATAAATAGTTCTATAAGAACAAAAACCTGGTATGATGCTGTAAATGGAAATATCGATATTATTATTGGAACAAGGAGTGCTGTTTGGATTCCGTTAAAAGATCTTGGAATGATAATAATAGATGAAGAACATGATCAATCACTATATCAATTTGATCAGATTTCATATGATGCTGTGGAAATAGCATATTTAAGAGCAAAAATAGAAAAAATAAAATTAATATTATCCTCAGCAACGCCAACATTGAGAGAAATGAAGAAAGCATATGAAGAGGAAATTAATCTTTTAGAATTAAAAGAAAGAGTTTTTACAGAAATGCCAGATATTGAAGTTATTGACTTGAAAAAAGAAGAAAAGGTAAGCTGGATCTTTACTAAAAAAGTTTTAAAGGAAATAAATAAAATCTTAAAAAATAATAAAAAAGTACTTATTTTTTCTCCAACTAAAGGATATGCAAATTATTTAATATGTACAAATTGTGGAAATGTTTTAAAATGCGACAATTGTGATGTATCTTATACGTATCACCGCTATGAAAATAAGTTAAAATGCCATTATTGTGGTATAGAAAAAAAGGTTCCAAATTCATGTCCAGTATGTGGAAATCCAGAATTACAACTTAGAGGGTATGGAACAGAGAGAGTGGTAAATGAGTTGTTGAAATTTTTTCCATCTAATAAGATTATTAGAATGGATAGAGAAGTAATAAAAACACATGAAGAGTTAAATAAAGCTTTTGAAGAAATAAAAAAAGAAGGACCGGCTATAATCGTTGGAACTAAAATGATAACCAAAGGTCTTGATATAGAAGATATTAAATTGGTAGTAATCCTTGATAGCGATAGATATTTAAATTTCCCTGAATACACATCTCAAGAACATACAGCTTCATTGTTAATTCAGGTTGCAGGTAGATCTGGAAGAAAAGAAAAAGGAAAAGTTTTACTTCAAACATTTAAATCTGAAAGTGATTTTTTTAAGTTTGTAAAAGAACATAATTATGATAAAATTGTTGAATTAGAATTAAAAAATAGGGAAAAATATAAATACCCACCATATTCAGAATTATTAATGATTATATTTTCTAATCCGAAATTTGAAACGGCATTGAAAGAATCAGAAGAATTTTTTAATATATTGAAAAATAAAGATTTAAATGTAGAATTATTAGAACCAACAGAACCATTAATACCTAAATTAAGAGGACAATATAGATATCAAATAGTAATTAAAGGAAATATAGATCATGATGAATTTTATGAAATTATTAAAAATTATAATAAAAAAATGCATATTTTTTTGAATCCACCAACAACATTAATATAAAATAAGCCCGATAAGGGCTTATTTTATTATTCTAAATTCAAATTCAGCTCGAGCTAAAATTTCATAAATTCCATTATCTTTCCAAACTTCACCATACACTTCTATTTCTTTATTATCAAGATCATATATATTTAAATTTTTAAAAAAAGCTTTATACTCATCACTTCTAATAGTTATATATACTTTATTATTTTCTGAGTAAATATGGTAAAAGGAACCAGAGCGCGAAATACTTTTAACTTTAAAACGAACCCATCTAATCTTTCCAATATCCAAATCAGAAAGATCATTTTCATAAATTTTTCTGTTATCATCGTCATAAAACTGGAAAATTCCTTTTCTGTTTTCATAAGCATAAACATAAGCTTCAATAAAGGTTTCTTTACGCTTTGAAGTATCAGAATAAAAAAGAGGTCTTGCATAACCGTTTTGTATAATTTCTTCATTTAAAAAATGAATTTTTCCATCTTTACCTTTATAATAAACATAAGCTAATAATCTTCCATAATACCCATATTTGTCAGTATCGAAGTCTAAATAAACATATGATTTTTTTGAATTTTCAGAATATATTTTATTTCTAACGAACCAATATGCTGTATCTCCTAACTCTCCAATAGGTTTATCTCCACTATGTGTTTCCGGAGTATCTATTCCTATTAATCTAACGGAAGTTTCATCGCCATCATAATATACTTTTATTGTGTCACCATCAATTACTTTGCTCACATAATAATTTTTTTCAATATAAGATTTATTAATTTGTGTTTGTTTTGAACAAGAAGTAATAAGAAGTAAAGAGATTAGAATACCAACAAATATATATAGTTTTTTTATCATTTTAACATTCCTCCTAATAAAAAAATGTGATATAATGTCATGTTAAAGTCAAGCTACTGAATTATTATAACATAAAAAATGTAAAAATATACGTAACAAATGAAAATTATAATGAAATAAGTTGGTAAAAAATACATTCGATTTTAGGAGGGGTTTTTATGAAAAAAGCATTAACGATTATGCTATTTGTTCTTATAACTTTTATAACTATTTTTGGAGCTTTTAGTGGAACAAAATTTTCTGTATTAGGTATTTATACAATGAATTTAGATGATTTAAACAATTTCATAGATGTATTTCCTATTGGTTATTTTGATATAGGAATAACTGATAATATTACATTGAGATTCAATGATTATTTAACTTTATCTTCATCAGCGCTTACATACGAGTTTAATGATAATGAAACATTAAACTTTAAACTTCCAAGATACTATTATTTACAATATAGAGTTGGATATGATACATTATTAATGATTGGAAAGTTCAAATTTAGAGATTATCCATATGATTTAAGAAGAGATTATGGATTTAGAGTCGGTGGATTTAGAGATGATCTTGGAGATAGGAATTATACTCTTAATCCAATGAAAATGGCAATTGGAGGATATATAAAACCAGTTGGGGAAATTAAAATAGGTGGAGCATACAATTTAGAAGATAGTTCGATTTATGCATATTTTGGTCTTGATGAAAGATATACTAAATATATGTTCTATATGTCTCAGGATAATAGATATAACAAATTATCAGCATCATTTGCAGGGTATAATTCAATTAAATGGAATAGAAAATTAATAACACAATTATATTATGGAATAGGTTATGCTGTTCCATCAGAAGTGCAATCAATATCAGGAATAACCTCTAACATTAATGATTTAATTGAAATTTTACCAAATCCTAAAATGACTTTTGGTGGGAAAATAAATTATTATCCAGTATATTTAAAGGGCTTAATATATTACAACATGGATAATGAAAATAAAAACTTATATTATCTTGACATTGATGCTGTAACAAATAATCCTCAAAACAAAACATGGTTATATGAATTAAGAGCAGGATATTATTTACCAAGACCGTGGTCAATAGAATTTTTTGTCCAAGGGAATTCATTAGATGATGGAATATTGACAGATTACGTAACAAATTATGGAATTAAAATAAACGGAGATAACATAACATTAACAGTTTCTGCTGAGGATATAAATGGAAGAGCAAGTGGGAATCAAAGAATGGTATTGAGTTTTACAACCTGGACAGATTTTTTAATTACAGAAAGGTCATTAATGAATATTATATTTTAAATAAGGGGGTAGTGGAATGAAAAAGATTTTGGTGTTTTTGTTGATATCTATTTTGGGATTGTTTTTGTTGACAGGGTGTTTGGTAAAAGAGAAAATTGATGATGAGAAGACAGTTTTAAGTTTATCAGAGTTAAGAGAGAAAATATTAGAAAATAAAAATATTTGGAATGATTATGATTCACATGAAACTGTATATGAAACGGAAGGCATAGTTGCATATCAATATACTTCAAATTCAGATCCAACAAAAAATTATATATATATTGTAGATGAAAATGGAAATGGTTTAAAGTTAACATATTTAAAAGCAGAAAATCATGACAGTAAATATAGTATTGGTGATAAAATAAAGGTAAAAGGAATACCGTATTATAAAACATGGAATGATCCTAATGTTTATGAATTGAGAATGGATATAGATAATTATGGAGAAATAACTGTTGTTGAAAAAAACGTTGGAGTTCCATTAAATAAAGCAGAATTAATAAATTCAGAACTATCAGGAGGAGACTTTGGTAATTTAGTAGAATTTACAGGAAAATATATAGGAGAAGATGATTTTAATAATAAAGAATTTTCTGTTATTAATTTTGAATTAAAAATAGATTCTCACTCAGTATTACCAGATTTAACGCTTAATTCAACATATACCATTAAAGGTGTAGTCGGGCAAAATTATGGGTATAGAATATTTGTTTCTGATGAAACATGGGTAACATTAGTTGCAACGGCAGAAGAGCAGCCGCAACCGACTGTTGAAGCGTCAACAATAGCAGAAATAAAAAATGAAATTAAAGAAAATTATGATGCTGGTACAGATGGATGGGATTCAGGAGATACATCAATAGTTCCATTAAGGAAAATAGAAAATGCGATAGTTGTATACGATGCTTCAGATTATGGATATGTATATGCTGTAAGTAATGATGGAACAGGTATTTATGTGAAAATTTCTACTGACTTGAATATAAATCTTAATGAAATTATTTCAGCAACTGGAAGACCGTATTATACAGAACGTGACGCAACTAATAGTTATTTTGAATATAGATTTAATACAACTCGTTCGGATGAATCAGCTACAGTAACAAGTAGTAATGGGACTATTCCTTGGGATAAGGCGGATGTATTAACTGTTAATAATTTACCAGGAATGAATAATTTTGGTAATTTAGTTATTTTTGAAGGTAAATATTTAGGGCAAGATGAATATAAACATTATGATTTTGATCTTGATAACGATGGCCAAAGTGATTTAAAAGTGATTAAATATTCTTCTGATGCGATGAATAGTGCAGGAATTCAAGTTGGCAATCTATATGAAATTAAAGGTGTTATTGGTTATAATTATGGATTTAAAGTGTATGTAGGAGATTCTTCTTTTGTAACAGCAAAATAATTAAAGAAAGCCCGTTTGGGCTTTCTTTTTTGAACTGGAGGTAAAAATGAAAAAGACAATTTATTTATTGTTCGTTTTGATTATTGTATTATTCTTATTTTCAGGGTGTATTATAGAAGATAGAATTAATAGATTAGATAAAATTTTCAATAATGAAGCTATTCTTTTTGATAATGCGCATTCACAAACAGCAGGTAATGCTGATTGGACTATTAGAGGTGGATTTTCTGATTTTGCTGATGATTTGAAAAATCGTGGAGCTAATGTCTATGAATGGGGTAATGATGAATATGGAAGTAATCAAAGAGATGATGATACATCTATTACTTACGAAGTAATATCAAAATATAAGGTATATGTAATACCAGAACCTAATATTCCTTTTACAAAAGATGAACAAAATGCAGTAATAAAGTATATTGAAAATGGAGGGAGAGTTTTTTTTATTGCTGATCATATTGGTGCAGATAGAAATAATGATGGATGGGATGCAGTAGAAATATTCAACGGATTTTTGAAAGGGAAACATATAATAGAAACTAAGAAAATATATGCAGATGATTTTGTTGGAAGATTAGGCTTTAGATTTAGAGAAAAACAATATTCTGAAAGTCCTATGGTAAAGATAAAAGAACATGAGATAACTAAAGGAATAAAGGAAACAGGAGCATGGGCTGGGACATCGGAATATATAATTGATAATGAAAATATAAGTGGAATTATTTATTATAGTAAAGAAACATGGGGAGCTTATGTAATCGCTGGAAGATATGGAAGCGGTAAGTTTGTTGCTATAGGTGATTCATCACCGATTGATGATGGAACAGGGACATCTGGAGATAAATTATATGATGGTTATTATTATGGAGATAATAGAGAATTAATGATAAATATTATAAAATGGTTGGTGGAATAAAACACAGTAATAAAGCTAATTCTGGTGAATTCACTAATGATTAACAAAAATTAACGGTATTGTAAGTTGACAAAAGAGAAGAAAGGTGGTAATATATATACTCGGACGCGGACGAAGAGCCGCGGGAAGGAAAGGAAAGCTCCTTGACAAGTGAACAGAGACACCCAGCGGAAGTAAAAAAGAGAGTGAGCGATCGAACTCGAA
>NZ_LBFB01000059.1:0-1358 GCF_013363285.1 Marinitoga sp. 1154
ATAAAAAATCTAAGGGAAAAGGATTTATAATTATATAATAAAAATTATTTTTTCCAATTACCCGATGTAAGAGAGCGATAGCTCAAAAGTTTTTTAAATTAAAATCCAAATTTTAATCCTATTACCCACCGTAGATGTGAATATTTTCTTTGAAAATATTAAAAAGTTTTAATTTTAAAATACGGTGTCCAAAAAGTCAAATTCACTCAGGCAGCTCGATTGCTAATCCTTAAAATTATTCATTCTCAGCCGTCGCTCAAACAATACATCGTGTATTGTTTCGCTCAAAATTACATCCATGTAATTTTGACGGCTTCCATTCATAATTTTAAGGGTAATCTTCGAGCCTTCGTTTCATTTGAGACTTTTTAGATATTCTATATTATCATTCAATAGAATAGATTTGAACAGCTTTGGAGGTGAAGAGCAATTGCTCAAAAGTTTTTTAAATTAAAATCCAAATTTTAATCCTATTACCCGCCGTAGGCGTGTAACATCGGAGGTGAATCATGAGAAGATTCTGCACAAGTGGTCCCGTTGATAAAAAGACCTGTTATTACGTAGAGAGACCCGATATAATGAAAGAAGCGCTTGATCATATAAAAAATTGGAGATATTTTACAGTATCAGCGCCAAGACAAAGCGGAAAAACAACATTGTTAAAAGATATAGTTGAAAAAATAAAGGATAAATATTTACCAATATTTATTTCTTTTGAAAGTTTTGGAAATATAAAAACTGAAGAAATGTTTATAAAAAATTTTAATAAAAAAGTGAAGAATTTTTTTAGATTTAATATGAATATTGAGTTTGAATCAAAAAAAATAACAGCAATAAGTGATCTTGACGAATATATAGTAAATATAAATAAAAAATTCAAAAAAGAAATAATATTGATGATAGATGAATTTGAAAGATTAGATAAAAACATAATGAATGAATTTTTACATGTAATAAGAGATATATATCATTCAAGACAAGACTATAAGCTCAGAAGTGTAATATTAATAAGCGTAGGATATCTAAGCGGAATATTAGAAGACAACGCTAGTCCATTTAACATAGCAGAACATTTAGAAGTGCCATACTTTACCAAAGAACAAGTATATGATTTACTTTCACAACACGAAACAGAAACAGGACAAATTTTTGATGAAAAAGTAAAAGAATTAATATGGCATAACGCAGCAGGCCAACCAGGATTAACCAATGGACTTGCATATGACTTAGTAATGAAAAAAGCAAAAGGAGAAAAAATAATAACAGAAAAACATTTTGAAAAAACATTATATGATTATATGAGAGTATATATAGACAAAAACATATCAAATATAATAAACAAAGCAAAAAAAGAATTT
>NZ_LBFB01000060.1:0-1343 GCF_013363285.1 Marinitoga sp. 1154
CTTTAATTTCACACTTTTCCATAATTTTATCAAATTCAAGGTAACGTGTTTTCTGAAATTTTTTCATATTATCAAGCATTATTTCAAATGGTTTTGATATCTGTTTTGATACTTTATGTGCTTTTTTGGAGATAAAATATAGCATTATTAAAAGACCTACTAAAAAAATATATATGTTATACAACATTATATTTCTTAGTATCCCCAGATCAAATTTTAATACAATTCCAACAGGTCTAAACATCGTATTTTCATCTTCATATTCCCATAAGTAATATAAATTTACTTTATTCCCTTTTTCTATTAATACTTCCTTTTCTGTATTAAATACCTCAGATAAATATTTTTTATCTGTTTCATTTATACTCCCCATATTTCCGGATAATTCCTCAAAATACATATTATAGATATTTATTTCTTTTATAAATTTATATTTCTTTTCGAGCTCTATAATATTATCCATAGTCTTTTTTATTTTATCAACAGCCAATGAATGATGTAATAAATAAAAATCATTATTTATCCTTATATATATATTTTTTGATAATCTATCTGTTTTAAGTATAAATTCGACCATATAATTGTAATTTTCTAATGTGGATATTTTTTCTTTAAGTTTATCATCCACACTATCAATATTTATTTTTTCTATTTTAGTATTTGTATTATAATGCATAGTGTTCATATAATCTATTAGTTTTTTCTCAAAATCATCGGTATCTCCAGACTCTTTTATTTTCTCAATAAATCTATCAAGCGATTTATAATATTTAGCATCAAAATCATACAAAGAATTATATATAGAGTCAAAAGTCATCCGTACAAGTTCTATAGTATTTTCTTCAAATTCTTCATGCAATACTTTTATATTATGTAAAAACAACTACAAGAATGTTAAAAAAAGGGAAAATAAAAATGTACAAAAAAGGGATTAAGAATTAGAAACAGAATTAGCAAAAAAATCCATTTTTTCTTTTAATCGATATGAATCACCTTTAATCGAAATAACATGAGAATGATGCAATAATCTGTCTAATATAGCTTGAGCTAAAACTGGAGAACCAAATATTTCACCCCAACTTGAAAATGGCATATTTGTTGTAATTATTGTACTGTGTTTTTCATATCTTTTTGATATTAATTGAAAAAACAAGTTTGAAGCATCTGTATCAATTGGCAAATATCCTATTTCGTCTATTATTAATACTTTGTATTTCGAAAAATGTTTTAATCTTGTTTCTAATCTATTTTCTTTAAGTGCTTTTTTTAATTGCGACATTAAATCTTGGAAATGGATAAAATATGTTGAATATCTATGTTTTGCACATTCTATTCCAAGGGAG
>NZ_LBFB01000061.1:0-1260 GCF_013363285.1 Marinitoga sp. 1154
TATATGTTCTATAATAAATGATTTTATTATTTTTCCTTCTTTTAATTTATATACTATTACTCTGTTTCCATCTGTTATTACTAATTCATCTTTATTTATATCTATTGCTTTAACTTCTTTAAATGGATGCATGATTATATTTTCTAAATTACCTGTAAATATATTGTATATAAATATATTTGATTTTATATCTTCTACTAGTATTTTATATGTATCTTTTATCGGTATAACTTTTTTTATTGGGTTTAATATTGTTATTGATTTTATATATGAATCTTTTTGCCAGTTGTGTATTAAAATCCTATTTCCTGGTTTTGAATTAATACTTCCACTTAATCCATAATAGGATATTATATATTTGTTATCATAAGAAAGATTTATTTCTTGTATTAATCCAAAATGTCCTTTGAATTTCATAACTTCTTTTTTATTCTTATAATCATATTTTACTATTTCGTATTCTTTATTTCCATAATATATATACTCTCCATCAAATTCTGCTGTTTTTTGTATTTTTTTATCTTTATATAATATTTTTCCTGTTTTTAAATTATATAATTCTATAATTCCATTTTCACATGATATAAACAGTTTATCTTTTATTATTTTTATTTTTGATAAATAATCATCCAGCTCTTTTTTAAAAATTATTTGTCCTTCTTTTTTTATTGTTAGTTCTGCATATTCATTTTCTATTATTTCATATCCATTTTGAATATCGTAATATTTTATATTTTCATCGTAGTTTTTGTATTTTTCTAATTTCATATGTTTATATACAATATTTTTTTCTTGAATTTTCGCATTATCTTCTAAAAGATAGAAATTTATATAATCTTCATCGCTTTTTATGAAATATTTATCTGTCAATATTACTTTATTTTTTGCAGGATTAAATCCTGCATCTTTTTCATATTCGATTTTGAAATCTTTTAAATTTATTTTTCGAAGTTTTCCTTTCCCATATAATATATATAATGCATGTATTTTTTTGTTTGTTGATATGTCATATATATATTCATTGTCACTAAAATTCTTTATTACTTTTAATGTTTTTTTGTTTAGTATGCTTACTTTATCAATTCCTGATAAGATTATTATATAATTGTTTGTTCCCAATATTTTTCTTATAGGATCATTGGATATTTTTGCGATTTTATTTTCTAGTATTATATTCCCATCTGTTGTTCCTAGTATAATTTTCCCATCTATTTCATTTATTGTAGATATGTATTTGTCATAATTTATAGTTTTTATATA
>NZ_LBFB01000062.1:0-1223 GCF_013363285.1 Marinitoga sp. 1154
TTTCTCCAAGTTTTTTTGATGTTAATGCAGATAATGCTAACAAGTTTGCGGAGGAGCCAGAATTTACCAACGTTACACTTTTTACTCCAAAAAATTTTGCAAATTCATATTCGAATTTTTCTGCAAATCTTCCTGTTGTAAGCCATCCATCAAGTGATGCTTCAACGAGATTTATATATTCTTCTTCATCAAATACTCTTCCAGCAAAGGGTATTACTGTTTTTCCAGGTATAAATTCTTTTTTTATTTTATTTTTTGCATATTTTTTTGTAAGTTCTATTATTTCTTTTCTTATTTCTTCCATTTTTAATCCTCCAACCACTTTATTTTATTCTCGAAATATTCTATTTGATTTATACATAAATCAAATACATCATTTTTCTTATAATTTTTATACCATTCCACAGTTAGTTTTATTGTTTCATCTATATTTAATGTTGGTTCCCAATTAAGATAAAACTTAGCTTTACTAATATCTAAATTCAATAATTTTGCTTCATGTGGATGATTTTTATTTGATAAATCTTTCCATCTACCTTTTCCATAGTATTTTATAACTTTTTCTACTATTTTTTTTACTGTTACTATTGAATTTAAATGTGGGCCAAAATTCCATGGGCCACTATATTTTTCTGGGTTTTCCGCTAATTTTGTACCTAAAAGTAAATATCCACTTAACGGTTCAAGTACATGTTGCCAAGGCCTAATTGCATGAGGACTTCTAATTTCTATTGGTTTATTTTCTTCTAATGCTTTTATACAATCAGGAATTATTCTATCTTTTGCCCAATCTCCGCCACCTATTACATTTCCTGCTCTTACTGTGGCTATGACCTTATTATGTTTTTCAAATTCTTTAGGATTAAAAAATGATCTTAAATATGCACTTGAAACTATTTCACTTGCTCCTTTGCTTGCACTATATGGATCGTATCCACCCATTGGATCATTTTCTCTATATCCCCATATCCATTCTTGATTTTCATAACATTTATCTGATGTAATGTTAATTAATATTTTGGATTCGCTTGTATTTCTAAACGCTTCTAATACATTTACTGTTCCCATTACATTTGTTTCTATTGTTTCTCGTGGAGTTTCATATGATAATCTAACCAATGGTTGCGCTGCCAAATGAAAAATAATTTCTGGCTTATATTCTTCAAAAACTTGTTTCAATTTATTATAATCTCTTATATCCCCACGTATATCTATTATTTTTT
>NZ_LBFB01000063.1:0-1194 GCF_013363285.1 Marinitoga sp. 1154
TTTCTACATCAAATGTATATATTAAAAATATAAACACTATTCCTGTGTTTATTATTGTAAATATTAATCTTGAAAATATTGTGTATATAAATACTTCCCATAATGGCGTTTCTGACAGAAGCAGGTATTCTATTGTTCCCATTACCTGCTCCTGCCTTATTACACTTTTAAATGTTGTTAGTGATAGTGTTGTATAACTCATGAATACACTTCCTGATATAAAATATGCTAAGATATTTCCTCCGTATTGCTCTATCATTGGAAAGTAATTCCCCTGAGCTATAAACCTTCCCATGAATCCAAATTGTAATAATCCTAAGAATCCACTGAGTATCCCCAGCACTGCCTGGGTTTTATAGCTTTTCCATATTAATATATCTCTTATTATGTAGTTCATGAATTTTTTTATTCTTTTCATGAGTTAACCTGGTATATGAATTTATAATAATATTTCTGATATTTCATCGACATATTCCTTTTTTTTACCATATACAATAATAACTTTATTTTTATTTTTATAAATATTAAAATAATATCCATTATGTTTTTGGGATACAAAATAATAATCGATTATCATTATCGAAACATTTGTTTTTATTTTCATAAAATTTTTTTCTTCTAATTCGTTTTGTATTTTTTTAAAAAAGTCTTTTGCCGTTTTATTATCTAAAAACTCATAATATTCAAAATTTACACTATTTTTATCACTTTCATATTTCTTGATTTCTACTAGCATAATATTTTTTAATCTTTCTTCATAAGTGTTTTTTTTGAAAAAACTTTTATCCAGAGTATGGTGGAAAAACTTTTTGCTATTTATAATTTCATTTATTTCTTTGTATTCATTAATTTTAAATTTTAGAGAGAACCCCATGCTTGATATTAAAATTATTAATATTATTACTAATGCTATTATAGAATATTTTTTCACCACCACGACATAACACCTCCGGTTAAGTTGATTTTTTACTTTTTAAATACATTAAAACTTCATTACTCTATTTAAAAATCATATTGTCACTTGTAATTACTATTTTGTTTTCTTCTATATATTTTATATTGCTTACTATATGTTCTATAATAAATGATTTTATTATTTTTCCTTCTTTTAATTTATATACTATTACTCTGTTTCCATCTGTTATTACTAATTCATCTTTATTTATATCTATTGCTTTAACTTCTTTAAATGGA
>NZ_LBFB01000064.1:0-921 GCF_013363285.1 Marinitoga sp. 1154
CCCATCTCTTTTAATCCTTTTTCCACTTTCTTTTTTAATTCTTTTCCTGTTATATTGTTTAACATCCCAAAAAATTTGAGATTCTCTTCTAAACTTAATCGGTAATAGAATGACCGTTCATTTGCTGTTGATATTGTTATCATTTTTTTTATCTTTTTTTCTTCTTTTTGTGTGTCATATCCTTTTATTTTTATTTTTCCTCTATCTGGTATTATAAACATTCCTATTGTTTTTATTAATGTTGTTTTTCCTGCTCCATTTGGTCCAAATATCGTTACTTTTTCTCCTTTGTTTATTGTAAGATTTATATTTTCCAGTGCTTTTATTTTGTTTTTATATATTTTTGTCAAATTTGTTATTTCTATTATATTTTCCATTTTATCATTTCCTTTTCTGTTTTTAATATTGTGAAATTGTTCCATATTTTCTGGCTTTGTCAAAACTATTTTTAAACCAATATATTCCTATTGGTAATATTATTGCTGCCATTATTATCAGAATTATTATATCTTCTTTTATTTCATATAATCTATATCCTTTTATTAATGTTTTTCTTAATCCATCCATTGCATATGTTGTTGGTAAAATATATGATATTCCTCTTAACCATTTTGGTAATATTTCTATTGGATAGTATATTCCAGAGAACATTCCACTTAAAAATGAATATACCCAGCTTATTGGATCTCCTTTTTTAGTTAGCATTATAAATCCCGCACTTAATATTCCTATTCCACTTAAACTTATCATTGTTATTACCAATAATATTATTGATGATATTATGTTCATTTTTATTTCTACATCAAATGTATATATTAAAAATATAAACACTATTCCTGTGTTTATTATTGTAAATATTAATCTTGAAAATATTGTGTATATAAATACTTCCCATAATGGCGTTTCTGACAGAAGCAGGTA
>NZ_LBFB01000065.1:0-892 GCF_013363285.1 Marinitoga sp. 1154
ACAAATCTTAAGCTTTTTAAATCTAATATTTCCTGTTTATTTATTCCTGGTTGAAAATCGAAATCAAAATCTTCTATTCCTTTCAGAAATGGGAAATTAGCTACTTTTACACATGCATTCATTGCTCTTTTTTCTTTTGCCTTTATTTCTAATTCACTTAATTCATATAATGCGTCTATTACACTTTTTTCTCCTGTATTTATTAAGTTCAAATATTTATCTAGATTGGTTTTTATATTTATTAAATTTAATTCTGTTAGATTATTTTGTAGTTTTATATAATTATTCATATTCCCCTCCTACAAAAAATTATCTAATTTTTTCAGGTTATTAGAACACATTTCATTTAGTTCTTTTGAATCCTTTATATGCTTTGACATTAATGTTGTATAATGGTCTGATATATAATTTATTTTTTTATCTGTTATTTTATGTACTGTTATCAAATCTGTGTTATAATATATATACAGATAATTTTCATTTGTTTTTATTTTCATTGTTTTGCCTATATATTCAGGCGGTACGGAGTATTTATTTCCTTTGTAATATATCAATGAATCTTTTTGGACTTTTGCTTTATGAGTGTGGTCCAAATATGATTCAACGATATTTTTATTTGGCAAAGGAGATAAATACTCTTTTTCTTTTTGAAACAACAGTAATGGTGGAACATTTGTTGATTGGTTTATTCTAGTATTAACCTTTTTATTTATCCTTTGTATAATTTCATTTAGTTCCTTTTCGTCTTCAAAATCCTTATCATACGCTAATATCCAAGATATGAATTTATTTGCTGATTCAACCTTCCCTTTAGTATATGAATGTCTTGGCTTACATAATTTGATTTTAAATCCAAAATCTTTTGCAAATGCTTTCATTTTATAATTTATTC
>NZ_LBFB01000066.1:0-811 GCF_013363285.1 Marinitoga sp. 1154
TCTTTTCACCTTTAGTATTCAAAGAATAACCTTTAAAACATTTATTTTTCCTACTATAACGATTAACAGTAAAAAACAATCTTGATTTAAAATAGAAAGTGCTACGTTTAATCTTATAATGATTAAGTAAATAGTCTAAAGAAACACCAAAGTTAGTATATTTATTAATAATCAACAAATCACCAATAAAAGTTACTTTCTTTTCTGTTGTTGTTTTTTTTTCAAAAAATTAATTTCATCCTCTTGCATTTTAATAAGAAGTTCTTTTTCAAGAAGAAGACGTTCATAATATTTAAGTTTTTTTTCTAAAGCAACAGAATCATTAGTATTATCTGAACTAGACTTAATAATACCAGCAGATTCGTATATAACAGGAGGAACCTTAGAAATATCAGAAATCATAGAACTAGGACGACCTTTTTTTGAATGAAACACATTATCGTCATAATTAGAATCTTTATATTTTTTAACCCATCTTGCAAAAACAGAATCTGGAATAGAGTATTTTTCACAAATATCTCTTTGAGTTAATGAATCATCAGAAAGATATTCTTTAACGACAGATAACTTAAATTCAGGTTCATAATTAGTTCGTTTTCTCATTAAAAAACACCCCTTTCTTTTTTTCAATTTTATGATACCACTTTCTTATTTTTTGTCCAAATCTTGTAGGGGGTGAATACGATATGGGACTATATGATCAACTATTCAAAGAAATATTTCAAGACAAAGATATGATTATTGAATTTATCAATTTGTTTCTACCATCATTAAAAAAATTTAATATCACTCCTGATAAAATTACCATTGA